>JBKJXM010000107.1:0-13438 GCA_046716305.1 Candidatus Eiseniibacteriota bacterium | reverse complement strand
TCCCGAAGGCGGGCGCGTTCCCGCTTTGGAATGGGGCGGGACGGGATCTGCCGGTCGTCGGTCGAGGCCAGGGCAGACACTGAGGCAGTGGCCGACTCGGCGTGAGCGCCGTTCATCGAGTACTGACGGCACGCGTAGGGGTCGAGAAGGCCCACAGCGACGGCTCCCGTGATCACGGCTGCGGCGACGTGTCTTTTCATCATCCCTCCATTATACGGTTCAGCGCTTCGGCCATCGTGCCCGACGGGGTGAGGAGGCTCACGACCACGAGGTCGTCCCGGTCCAGCTCGTAGAAATGGGCCGGATGCACGTACACGTCCCGCTCCCGAAGCGCCCACTCGGCCAGCTCCTCGCCCGCGGCGGGACCGCCCCCCTCATGCCGCACGCGCAGCACGGCGCTCAGCCCTCCCTCGCCCCGGTACGGAAGCAGGGCTCCGGCGTGGCGCTTCTCCGCGCGCGCGATCACTTCCAAATTCTCCCCAACGCGGGCCTTCAACGCAGCTTGATAGGGGTGGCGCAGCTCGAGCAGCTTGGGGAGCGCCCACTGGACTGGCGTTCCCACCGAAAGAAAGAGGTCGAGGATCCAGTCGAGTCCGGGAAGAAGCTCCGCCAGTCGCGCCTCCGGGCCGTCCGCCGCGATCCAGCCCAGCTTGAGCTGGGGGAGACCGCACGGCTTCGAGATCCCGCCCAGGACGAACGTGGGCACGGAGCGGCCGCCAAGACGGCTCGGGAGCAGCGCCCCAGGCGTCGGCCACGCGATGTCCCCGAAGACTTCGTCCACGATGAGCGCGAGCCCCCGCTCGCGGCAGACCGATTCGACCAGCGCGAATTCCTCCGGCGAGAGAAGCGAGCCGGTCGGATTGTTCGGCTCGACCAGCACCACCGCGCGCGTCCGCGGCGTGAGCGAGGCCTCGAGCGAGTCGGGGTCGAGGCGCCACGCGCCGTCGTAGAACAGACGGTAGCCGTGGGTCCCGACGTCCTCCAGCCGCGCGATCGGCTCGAGGAGCGGATAGGACGGGCGCGGGATGAGCACCTCGTCCCCCGGATCGCAGAGAAGCCGGAAGAGATGCGCGTAGGCCTCGCTGGTGCTCGCGGTGAGAAAGATGTGTGCGGGATCGGGCGCGGCCCCCGCGCGCTCGCCGAGGTAGCTCGCGACCGCTTCCCGAGCGGCGGGGAGCCCGCGCGGATCGGGCTCGTAGCGGAGTGCTCGGGGATCGGCCAGAGCCGCGAGCGCCTCGACCCCGCCAGACGGCGAGAGCCCGGCTGCTCCAGGGTCGGTCATCGTGAGATCGAGGACCGTTCCGCGCGCCGGGCGCTCCGGGCTTGGGGCGCGCTTCGCCTCGAGCAGACGGGCCAGGCGGTTGGGCGCCAGCTCGCGCGGAACGCGCTCGGAGGTCAGCTCAGTCGTCCACGCGCCGGTCGCGCGTAGCGGCCTTCCAGAGCAGGTTGACGGCGGTGAGAACCACCGAGCCGATGAGCGCGGGGGCGAATCCGTTGAAGTCGAAGCCCGGAACGATGAAGGCCACGATGACCAGGAGGAACGCGTTGATCACAAACCAGAAGAGCCCCAGCGTGATGAGGATCAGAGGCAGGGAAAGGAGCGTCAGGACGGGTCCGAGGATCGCGTTCACCAGCCCCAGCACCAGGGCGGCCAGGATCGCCGAGCCCCACCCGGCCACGTGAAAGCCCGGGACGGTATGGGCGAGAAGCAGGAACGTCGCGGCGATGATCAGAAAGTGGACGAGCATCTTGGCCATGACCGACCCTCCGGGTGGAACGAGGTACGTCGGCGACGGCCCATCGTAGCAAATTGCAGCAAATCTGTTGCCGCGCCCAGCGGAGCGGGTGTAGCGTGGGCCTGCCATCCACTTTGGTGGCACGGCGCGTTCGCCCGCGTCGAGACTGACGATCACGCTATTTCAAACGTCCGCCATCCTGCCGTACCAGGGGGTCGAGCTCCATTGCGCCACCAGGAGCGAGGCCCATGGACACCGAGTATTGGTTCCGATGCAACCAGTGCGGGTACATGTACACCCCGCAGCAGGTACAGGCATTGATCCAGCTGCACGTCTCCCGCTTGGGCGGCACGCTGCCCCCGGCGGATCCGGACGTGCTCCCGTCCAGGATTCCCTGCCGCAAGCGCGGCTGCGAAGGCTCGGTTCTCCGCACTACCTCCGTGTTCCGCGAGGGGCGTTAGACATCATCCCCGTCTGACGCCCCTCCGCGGGCAACTCGCGCGAAGCGCCCGCGGAAAGCGGGCTTTCCTGTTGTCCCCCTCGCGACCTCACCTCTATACTGTCCCGCTTACGTTTTCCGGGGGTGCTCGTACGCGCCATCTCGCTTCCCTTTCGAACCGGCTCGAGGACGCTCGGGAGCGCATGGCGCGAGCTCTTGACCGCTCCGGACGCCCGCCGGGCGCGGCCCGGCTCCTGGCCGTGACGAAGGGAATTCCCGCGGACCTCGTCTTGGAGGCCGTGGGGCAGGGCGTGACGGACCTGGGCGAGAGCCGGATCCAGGAAGCCGAGCCGAAGATCGGG
This sequence comes from Candidatus Eiseniibacteriota bacterium, assembly GCA_046716305.1. Taxonomy (GTDB): domain Bacteria; phylum Eisenbacteria; class RBG-16-71-46; order SZUA-252; family SZUA-252; genus DASQJL01. The sequence continues at coordinate 10,901 of JBKJXM010000107.1, read as the reverse complement.
ATTGTCGGGGCAGGGCCGCGGTGGCACCTCGTCGGGCATCTCCAGACGAACAAGGCGAAGCGCGCGGCGGCCCTCTTCGACGAGATCCACTCGATCGACTCGGAGCGTCTGGCTCAGGAAGTCGCCCGGCGCGCCGCCGAGCTCGAGCGCTCGCCGGTCGTCTATGTCGAGGTCAACACCTCAGGCGACGCCTCAAAGCACGGAATCCCGCCCGAGGGAGCGATGGAGCTGACCGAGCTCGTGGCCTCGCTTCCGCGGCTCCGCCTCGCGGGGTTCATGACGATCGGCCCTCTCGCGGGCGGCGCCGAGGGGGCGCGGCAGGCGTTTCGCCGGCTGCGCGGAATCCGCGACGACGCGGCGGAGCGCGGGCTTGTGCCGGCGGGCGCGGGGCTTTCGATGGGGATGTCCGACGACTTCGAGATCGCGATCGAGGAGGGCGCCACCATCGTCCGCATCGGCTCGGCGCTCTTTGGTAGCAGGGACACCCGGTAGCGAAGTGCGGCTCCAGATCACGGTGACGCCCAAGAGCCGCGTGGACGAGATCGAAGTGGCCACCGGGGCAGCCGGACGCGCGGTCCGCGTTCGCGTGACCGCGGCGCCGGAGGACGGGCGCGCGAACCGGGCGGTCATCGAACTGTTGAGCGAGCGCCTCGGCGTCCCGCGAAGCGCCCTGAGCGTCGCGGGGGGCGCCACGTCGCGGCGGAAGTGGATCGAAGTGGAAGGACTGGAGGAGGCGGAAGTATGGCGCAGGCTGGAAGCGCGACGGTGAATGCGGCGCCCTCCCGCGCGGGCGATCTGGTGCGCGCGATCGAGACGGCGCGCGCCGCGATCGCCGCGCGCACTTCGGTGCACCCCGAGGTCGCGATCATCCTGGGCACCGGCCTGGGGCGCTTCGCCGCGGCCATGCGCGAGCCCGACGTCATCCCCTACGCTGAGATCCCGGGCTTCCCGGCGACCACGGTGGAAGGGCACGCCGGCGAGCTGGTGCTGGGCACGCTGGGCGGAAAGCCCGCGGCGATCCTGAACGGCCGCGTGCACTACTACGAAGGCTATTCCATGGCCGAGGTCGTCTTCCCCGTACGCGTGGCCCGTGCGCTGGGGGCGCGGACGCTGATCGCGACCAACGCGGCCGGCGGCTTGAATCCGCTCTACGGCCCCGCGGACATCGTCGCGGTCGTGGACCATGTGAATCTCATGGGCGACAACCCGCTGGTCGGAAAGAACGAGGAAGCGCTGGGGCCGCGCTTTCCGGACATGTCCGAGCCGTACGACCGCGCGTGGCTTGCGCTGGCGAAGCAGGTGGCGCTGGAGGAGGGAATCCCGCTCCGCGAGGGCGTCCTGGCCGGCGTCGCGGGCCCGAATCTCGAGACGCGCGCCGAATACCGCTTCCTCCGCTGGGCGGGCGCGGATCTGGTCGCCATGTCGCTGGTCCCCGAGGCGATCGCCGCGGTGCACGGCGGCATGCGGGTGCTCGCGTTCGCGGTGGTCACCGACCTCTGTCTTCCCGACTCGCTCGAGCCTGTGAACGTGCCCCAGGTTCTCGCGAACGCCGCGAAGGCCGAGCCGCTCCTGACCCGGCTCGTGACCCGCACTCTCGAGCGCATGCCCGCCGCCGAGGGATGATGCCCGTGGCCGCCGAGCGCTTTCGCCCTCTCTCGATCAAGCTGGACCCGCCGCAGTCGGAGGCGGTCGTCCTCGAGCTGTGGCGGAACATCCGCGCGTTCGAGGAGGGGCTGAAGCGGCGCGAGGGATCGCCTTCGTTCATCTTCTACGAAGGCCCGCCCACCGCGAACGGGCTCCCGGGCGTCCACCACGTGATCTCGCGCACCGTGAAGGACGTCGTCTGCCGCTACCAGTCGATGACCGGCCACTACGTGCCGCGCCGAGGCGGGTGGGACACGCACGGCCTCCCCGTCGAGATCGAGGTGGAGCGCGAGCTCAAGATCAGCGGCAAGGACCAGATCGAAAAGTGCGGGATCGCCGAGTTCAACGCCCGCTGCCGCGCGAGCGTGCTCCGCTACGAGGCGGAGTGGCGGCGGAACACCGAGCGGATCGGGTTCTGGCTGGACATGGACCATGCTTACGTCACGTTCCACAACGATTACATCGAGTCGGTGTGGGCGCTTCTCCGGAAAATCTGGGACCAGGGGCTGATCTACCTGGGGCACAAGATCGTCCCCTACTGCCCGCGCTGCGGCACGCCGCTCTCCAGCCACGAAGTGGCGCAAGGGTTCGACGACGTGACCGAGCCCTCGGTCACGGTGAAGTTCGCGCTCAAGGACGAGCCCGGCACGTTCATTCTCGCCTGGACCACGACACCCTGGACGCTGCCCGGAAACGTGGCGCTCGCGGTGGGTGCCGACATCGACTACGCGCTGGTGCGCCAGACGGTGGGCGGCAAGGAAGAGCGCAACTACGTCGCCAAGGCGCGGGTGGAGCAGCTCGTCGGGGAGTACGTGGTCGAGCGCGAGTTGAAGGGGCGGGAGCTGGTCGGGCGGCGCTACCGTCCGCTCTTTCCGTTCCTCAACCTGGCCGAGCTGACGGGCAAGGACGCCTACTACGTCGCCGAGGCGTCGTTCGTGACCACCGAGGACGGGACCGGCGTGGTGCACACGGCGGTCATGTACGGCGAGGAGGATTACGCGCTGGGCCAGCGGCTCGACCTGCCGCAGCGCCATACCGTGGACTCGCAGGGCCGCTTCACGCCCGAAGTCACGCCCTGGGCGGGGCGCTTCGTGAAGGAGGCCGAGGCGGAGATCCGCGCCTGGCTGGCCGAGCACGGCGCGCTCTACAAGGAGGAGATGACGACCCACGCCTATCCCTTCTGCTGGCGCTGCGACTCGCCGCTCCTCTACTACGCGTGGAAGACCTGGTATATCGCGACCACGAAGATCCGAGACCGCCTGCTCGAAGCCCACCGGACGGTGATGTGGCACCCCGCCGACATCGGCGCGAACCGCTTCGGGAATTGGCTCGAGAACAACGTGGACTGGGCGCTCTCGCGGAACCGCTACTGGGGCACGCCGCTTCCGATCTGGCGCTGCGAGGAGTGCAAGGTGGAGCGCTGCGTCGGCAGCGTGGCCGAGCTGAAGGAGGGGAGCGGGGTCGAGGAGCCGCTCGACCTGCATCGCCCCTACGTGGACCGGATCACCTTCAAGTGCGCGGCGTGCGGCGGGACGATGCGCCGCACTCCCGAGGTCATCGACGTCTGGTTCGACTCGGGATCGATGCCCTTCGCTCAGTGGCACTACCCGTTCGAAAATCAGGAGCAGTTCCAGCGCTCGTTCCCCGCGGACTTCATCTCCGAGGGGATGGATCAGACTCGCGGCTGGTTCTACGTGCTGATGGCGATCAGCGTGGCCGTCACCGGGAAGGCGCCCTACCGCCACGTGCTCCCGATCGAGATGATCCTGGACAAGCAGGGAAAGAAGATGAGCAAGTCGCGCGGGAATGCCGTGGATCCCGACTCCATCTTGGATGCCCGCGGCGCCGACGCGCTCCGCTTCTACCTGATCTCCACCAGCCCACCGTGGCAGTCGACCCGCTTCGATGCGGAGGGCGTGACCGAGGTCACGAAGAAGCTTCTCGGAACCCTCAGGAACACGGCGCAGTTCTTCGTCCTGTACGCGAACATCGACGGCTACGACGCGGCCGCGAGGGAGCCGTCGGAGCCGTCGCTCCTGGACAAGTGGATCCTCTCGCGCCTCCACTCGACGATCGCCGCCTGCCGGGCGTCCCTCGACGGCTACGAGCTGACGCGAGGCGCCCGCGCGATCCAGGAATTCGTGGTCGAGGAGTTGTCGAACTGGTACGTCCGCCGCTCGCGCCGGCGGTTCTGGAAATCGGGCGATCCGGCGGACAAGCGCGCGGCCTACGACACGCTCTTCACGTGCCTCGAGACCGTGTCGCGGCTCCTCGCGCCGTACACGCCGTTCATCGCCGAGGAGCTGCACCAGAACCTGGTCCGCCCCGCGCATCCTGGATCGCCGGCCAGCGTCCACTGGACCGACTACCCGGAAGTGGACCGCGGCCGGGTCGACGAGGAGCTGGAGCGGGCCATGGCCCTGGCCGAGCGCGTCGTGGCGCGCGGACGGGCCGCGCGGAACTCGGCGTCGCTCCGCGTGCGCCAGCCGCTCCAGCGCATCGCCGTGGCGGGGCTCTCGGAGCGCGAACAAATGGCGCTCCGAACGCTCACGGAAATCATCCAAGAGGAGCTTAACGTGAAGGAACTGGTCCTCGCGCGGGACCGGGCGGAGTTCCTGAACGTGGCGGTCAAGCCCAACTTCCCGGTGCTCGGGAAGAAGGCGGGCCCCGCGATGAAGGAGCTGGCCGCGGCGCTCGAGAAGGCGCCGCGCGACGCCGTCCAGGCGGCGATCGCCGCCGGCGGGTGGGACGTGGAGGCCGGGGGGCAACGCTTCCGGCTCACGGCCGAGGACGTGATCGTGCAGGAGTCGTCCAAGGCGCCCTGGTCGGCGCAGGCCGACGGCGCGCTGACTGTGGCGGTGGACACCGCCCTGGACGACGCGCTCCGGGACGAGGGGTTGGTGCGGGAGTTGGCACACCGAGTGCAAGCGCTCCGAAAGAGCGCCGAATTCGAAGTGACGGATCGGATCCGGCTGTATGGGGAGCTGTCGCCGGGACTGAAGCGGGCGTTCGATCGCCACGCGGAGTCGTTCAAGGACGAGGTCCTCGCGGTGGAGCTGGTTTCCGCCGCGAGCGGGGGCGAAGCGGCCGAGAGCTGGACGTTCGACGGGGAACAGGCCCGTGTGGGCATCGAGCGTATAGGCAAAGGAGGATGACGTTGCTGACCAAGAAGGATCTCAAGCATTTCGAGGATAAGCTGCTCGAGGAGCGAAAGAAGCTCCTGGGCCAGCTTGGCTACCTGGAGCGAACGCTGAACCAGACGCAGCGCGACTCGGCGGGAGACCTGTCGGCCTACTCGTTCCACATGGCGGACATGGGCACGGACGCAATGGAGCGCGAGAAGACGTTTCTCTTCGCCTCGGCCGAAGGACGCCTGCTCATGAGCGTGGACGAGGCCCTGCGCCGGCTGTATCGCAACGAGTACGGCACGTGCCAGTCGTGCAGCAAGGAGATCGGAAAGGCGCGCCTGGAGGCGCTCCCGTTCGCGAGTCTCTGCGTCGAATGCCAGGCCCGGCAGGAAAAAGAGACGAACACGGCCCGCGGATGACGCGCCGCACGGCGGTCTTCCTGGGCTGCGCGGCCGTCGTGGTCGCTCTGGACCAGGCGACGAAGCTGATCGCCTCGGACCGGCTGGCCCTCGGGGCGTCCGTTTCCGTTCTGGGTGATTTCATCCGGCTCACTTTGGTGCACAATACCGGCGCGGCGTTCGGGCTCTTCCCGGGAAGCCGCGTGCCGTTCATTGTCGTCTCGGTGCTCGCGATCGCGGTGGTGCTGCACCTCTTTTTTCGCGAGACCTACCGGAGCGTCATGAACCGGATCCTCTTGGGATGTATTCTGGGGGGCGCGATCGGCAACCTCATCGACCGCGTCCGGTTGGGCTGGGTGGTCGATTTCATCGACATTGGATTCGGCACGGCCCGTTGGCCGGTCTTCAACGTCGCCGACAGCGCCGTCACCATCGGAGTCATCCTTCTTGCCTGGAACCTCGCGCGAGCAGGGCGCGTCGCCGCCCCTCACCCCGAAGATCCATCTCGTGCCGGCGTCGCGGGCGGGTGAGCGGCTCGACGTCTATCTGGCCGAAGTCGAGCGCTCCCTCTCCCGATCCGCCGTGCGCCATCTGATCGACGCCGGACACGTGCGCGTCAACGACGCCGCCGCCCGGCCCAGCCGCCGCGTGAAGCTGGGGGACCGTGTCGAAGTGACCCGTCCCCGGCGCCCGCCCTCCGTACTTACCCCCGAATCCATCCCCCTGGACGTGGTCTATGAGGACGATTCGCTCGCGGTGATCAACAAAGGGGCCGGAATGGTCGTTCATCCCGCTGTGGGACACCGAACCGGCACCCTGGTCCATGCGCTGTTGCATCGCTACGCCACCCTCGCGGCCGCGAACGGGGCGGAGCGCGCGGGGATCGTGCACCGCCTGGACAAGGGGACCTCCGGGCTTCTCCTGATCGCGAGAACCGACGAGTCGCACCGGGAGCTGGCGCGGCAGATCGAGGCCCGCGAGGTGAAGCGCGTCTACCGCGCCCTCGTCTGGGGCCACCCCAGGGACCGGGAGGGGAGGATCGAAGCCGCCCTGGCCCGCAGCAAGAGCGACCGGAAGAAAATCGCGGTCGTGTCGCGCGGGGGCCGATCGGCGGCGACGCGCTACCGCGTGGCCCGGCTCTTTCCCGACCTGGCCGAGCTGGTGCTGACCCTCGAGACGGGACGCACGCACCAGATCCGCGTCCATCTGGCTCATTTGGGCCATCCCGTGTTCGGCGATCCGGACTACGGCGGCCGCCGCGGGCCGCTCCTCAGGCTGTCGCCGGGGCGGCGCTCCCGCGTCGCGGTCCTCCTGGCCGAGCTGGATCACCAGGCGCTCCACGCCGAGACGATCGCCTTCCGCCATCCCCGGACGCAGCTTCCGATGGAATTCACCCGCCAGGTGCCGCCCGATTTCGAGGCGGCGCTCGCGGCGCTCGCATGCGAGTCCTAGGCGTGGACTTCGGCCTCCGGCGGATCGGCCTCGCCCTCTCCGACGAAGAGGCGCGCCTGGCGAGCCCGCTCCGGGCGCTCGAGATCCGAGCAGTGGGCGAGGCGCCCGGCGCGGTCGCCTCGGCGGCCCGAGAGGTGGATGCCGGCACGATCGTCGTCGGGGCTCCGCTCGGACTGGAGGGGGAAGAGGGGCGCGTGGAGCTTCGCCGCGTGCGGCGCTTCGCCCAGGCGCTCCGGCGCGCTACGGGGCTTTCGGTGCACCTGGTGGACGAGAGCCTGAGCAGCCGCGAAGCGGAGGAGCGGGCGGGCGCGCGCGGCGAGTCGGGCGGCGCGCGGGGCCGGGCGCGCGAAGAGAAGCGCGAGGCGCTCCATGCGGCCGCGGCCGCGGTCATTCTCCAGCGCTGGCTGGACGCGGCCCCCAAGGCGCGCGACGGGGAGAAGAAACCGTGAGGCGCGGGCACCGCATCCGCCGCTCGCTGATCCTGGGAGGGATCGTGGGCGTGGTGCTCCTCTCGGGACTTCTCTTCTTTCCCTCCACGGTGACCCGCCACTTCGAGACGCGAGAGGTGCTGATCCCGAAGGGGGCGAAGATCGACCAGATCTCGACCATCCTCCACGACCGCGGACTCATCGACAATCCAAAGCTCTTCGTGCTGGCGGCGCGCGTGCTGGGCTACGACCGTGGGTTGAAGGCGGGGCGCTTCACCATCCCCGTGGGCTCGAGCATTTATCGGATTTTGGGGCAGCTCGCCCACGGCATGGCGAAGCAGGACATGGTCACGGTGCCGGAGGGGCTCCGCGCCGATCAGGTGGCTGCGCTCCTCCACGACCGCGCCAAGATCGACCCGATGGCCTTCCTCGCCCTGGCGGGCGACTCGTCGTTCACGCGCTCGCTCGGCATCTCCGCCAGCCGGGCCGAGGGGTACCTCTACCCCGACACCTATCCGTTCTACCCGCTCCTCACTCCCGAAGAAGTGCTGCGCGTCATGGTGGACAGGTCGCTGCGCGTCTTCGGCGAGGAGATGGCTCTGCCCGGCGCGCGCGAGGGTCTTTCGCTTCACCAGCTCGTGACCCTGGCCTCGATCGTGGAGGCCGAGGCGCAGGTGCCGTCGGAGCGCCCGCGGATCGCCGCCGTCTTCTACAACCGGTTGCGCCAGGGTATGATGCTGCAGTCGGACCCGACCGTGCTCTACGCGCTCGGGGAGTGGAAGAAGCGCACCTTCTATAGCGACCTGGACGTGAAGTCGCCGTACAACACGTACCGAAACCGAGGGCTTCCGCCCGGGCCCATCTGCAGCCCCGGGCGGGCCGCGATCCATGCGGTGCTCTTTCCCGGACCGGACTCGACGGAGCTCTACTTCGTGGCGCGCGGAGACGGAACCCACATCTTCTCCCGATCGTGGGAAAACCACCTGAAGGCCATCGCCCACGTCCGCGCGCAAGCGCGGCGCGAATCCACGCTGGTTCCGACCGGACCCGGGATCGACGTCGCGCCGGTCCTTCAAGCCGGGCCGGTCGAGCCGCCGCCGGCGGCTGCTCCCAAGGCTCGCGCGACCAAGCCGCCCCGCACGCCCCCGGCAAAGCCGAAGCGCGCGGCCGCGACCAAGGGGAGCACGCGATGACCGGCGTCGACACGCCGCTCTTCGTGAGGGCGGGCGACCTCTCCGCCAAGCGCGACCGGCTCCGCTCCATCCTCGACGACATGGGCCGCACCCTCGTGGCCTATTCCGGTGGGGTCGACTCGTCGGTGCTCCTTGCGGAGGCGAACGACGCGCTGGGGAGCCGCGCCGTGGGCGTGATCGCGAGGAGCCCTTCGCTCCCGGCCGGTGAGCTCGAATCCGCGCTCCGGACCGCGGCCCAGGCCGGCGCGCCGGTCCGCGTGATCGAGACGAACGAGCTGGCCCGCGAGCGCTATCGCGCGAACGAGGGGGACCGCTGCTATCACTGCAAGGCGGAGCTGTTCGACCGTCTGACCGAGCTGGCGGCGCGCGAAGGTTTCGACTCGCTAGCCTATGGCGCGGTCACGGACGACCTGGGCGACACGCGTCCAGGCATGGCGGCCGCGGCCGAGTTCCGGGTGAGGGCGCCTCTGATCGAAGCGGGGCTCTCGAAGATCGAGGTCCGGGTCCTCGCCCGCGAGCGCGGGTTGAACGTGTGGGACAAGCCGCAGTCCGCCTGCCTCGCCTCCCGCATTCCGGTCGGAAGCCAGGTCACCGAGGAGAAGCTGCGACAGGTGGAGGGAGCCGAGCGCTGGATCCGTGAGGCGTTCCGGGTCCGAATCCTCCGTGTGCGTCACGCGGGCGAGACGGCGCGCGTCGAGGTGGCGCCCGCGGAGATTTCCCTCCTCGACGGTGGCGCCGCGCTCGCCCGGCTCACCCAGGGCCTCATGGCATATGGTTTTTCACGAGTCGAGGTGGATCCGCGCGGCTACCGCCGGCCGGATCCCATGCCCACTTCCGAGGAGGAGCGCGATGGCGACCGCGGGTGAAGCGAGGCGGAAGGTGAGGAAAACGGAGGGGCGCCGAACGGTCGAGCGGCCCGACGTGGAGCTTCCGTTTGGCCGTAAGAACTATATTATCTTCGGTTTAGCCGCGCTCGTCATCGTGGCGGGTTATATCGCCCTGTCCCGGGGATCGATCACGCTCGCCCCCATCCTCCTCCTCCTGGGCTACCTGGTCCTGATCCCATGGGGTATACTGGCGAAACAGGGCGAATAGCTCAGCTGGTAGAGCACTTGCCTTACACGCAAGGGGTCACAGGTTCGAACCCTGTTTCGCCCACCATTTCGCGCCCCTGCGACCCCTCCGAACGCATTCTAGTCCTTGACTTTGCTCTCCGATGCTGCTAGAATCTTTCCAGTGAAAGAGCGTACCCGGGCATGTAATTCCCCAACCCGGGATGGTGCTTCGGGCTAAGTATCGAATACGCAAAGATATACCTCTGAATAAGAAATATCGATTTGCCGAAAGGAGGTGTTTCGCACCACCACGGCCACACCCTTACCACTTCGTTTTTGATCTACCCTTAATCGCATCCATTTGGTTTGACGCAGCGGTAAGACCTAGGAGGTGTAGCAATGTTGAAAGTGGCCAAGCTGGGCACTGCGATCGCGGCAGTTTTGGCATGGATCGTCCCGGCCGCCTATGCCGGTGTCCCTGACGTCACGAATTCGTTTTACGTGCCGCAGACGGGAGCGGTGGCGACTCCGACGGAGGGTGCAACGGCGGCCCGGTTGTTCCGTGCGTGTCCGAACAACGATGGTGGGTCGAGCCTTCCGAACAGCGCGCGCGTGAAGGTGGTTGTCCGCGACGTGAACGGGAACGGAATTCCCGGGGTAGCGGCGGCGGACATTTGCGTGCTGTACAACGGTGGGACGCCGGCGCAGAGCTTCAGCGGCGTGGGTGCGGATTCGGTGATCTCGAATTCGCAGTTCAATCCCTCGCCGTTGTGTCCGGATCTTCGTTGCGTGGCGGCGGATTCGCCGACGGACGCGACGGGGACGACGTACATCACGTTCACGGGCGCGGATGCGGCGACGCCTGGGCAGGGTTTGGTGTATCCGAACAACAACCGGAATCGGAAGTGGGGTCATTACGACACCGAGCTTCCGGTGTACGTGTTGGGGTTCAAGCTGTCGGGCCGTATTACGACGGGCTCGGCGAACGGGACGTACACGCTCCGGATCAAGAACATTGACTGGACGGGTGGGTTGGGCACGCCGTTGAATCAGGGCGAGGCGGTGACGGTGACGGACTTTAACGGGATCGCGAACGGGATTGGCATCAACAACGCGATCAGTTACTGGAAGGACTTCGACACGCTCGCTGGCGTGACGGCGACCGACCTGAACATCATCACCAGCCACCTGAACCACGACTGCGATAGCCCCGGTAATCCGTAATTCGCCTTCGGCGTGGCTGGGGCCGCCAGGAAGCGGCACCAGCCAGGCCGGTCAAACAGGGAGGAACGAAATAATGAAGCACTGCTTACTAGTTTTTGCGGCGGTCGTCGCGCTCGCGATCGGCGTGCCGGCGTCCGCGCAGTACATGTACATCGACGTGAACGGGGACGGCGTTTGGTCCGCTAATCTCGACCAGATCCAGCCGGGCACCACGACGTCCGTTGACGTCTGGATGGCCACGAACTCCAACCGTGGCGGCGGCGCGGCTGTTTGCCCGACGGGCGAGGCGCTGACCATCAACTCATACACGTTCATCCTCAACGCTCCGTCTGGCGGCATTACGTACGGCGCCTGGACGGACAACATGGGCTTTACGATC
>JBKJXM010000106.1:0-5273 GCA_046716305.1 Candidatus Eiseniibacteriota bacterium | reverse complement strand
GCTCGGCGCCGCGCCGGAGCCGCACGGCGCCGCGCGGGCGTCACTTGCGCCTCCGGAGCCGGTCGCGAATGGCTCCCTCGATCACGTCGGCCGTCCGCTCCCAGGGAAAACGCTGGATCCGCTCCCGCCCGCGCGCGGCCATGGCCGTCCGAAGCGCGGTGTCCTTGAGCAGCGTCTCCACGTGGCGCGACAAGGTCCAGGCCCAGGGGTAGCGGGAGACCAGCGCCGTGTCGCGGTGGCGCGCGAAGTCCCGCGTGCCGCTCCGCGTGCAGACGACCGCCGCGCCGCAGGCCATCGCCTCGGCGGCGGTGTTGCACCAGCCGGCGCGCCGCTCCGCGCTCACGAAGATGTCGGCGTCACCGTAGAGCGCGACCAGCTCCTTGTGTGTGGGATCGAGCACCCACTTGTGCGGAATGGAAAGGGGGAGCTTCTCGGGCGGCCGGGCCGCGCCGCGCGGAGGCGCGTCGAAGAGGGTCAGCTCGACCCGGAGTCCCGCCCGCTTCGCCGCCGCCTCCACCGCGCGCGCGGCCGCGAGCGTCCCCTTCCGCTTCCGCGAGAGCCTCCCGTAGATCAGCGCGCGGACGGGCTTCCCCTCGCGCGCTCGCGCCGCGCGCAGGTCAGGGTCGGGGGCGCGGAACACCGCGGTGTCCACGCCGCCGACGGCCGGAATGGCACGCACGCCGCGCCGCTTCAGGTGGCTCGCCATGCCGGTGGAATTGGCCAGGACCAGGTCGGCGCTCCGCCAGGCGGCCCCGGCCCCGGCCGCCTTCTCCAGCACGGCGTAAAAGACCCGGAGCGCCCCGCGCGGGCGAACGCGTTGGAAGAGGTTCGGGTCGGGCGTGAGGAGCGCGTCCCAGCTCTCGCGCTCGATCTCCTCGATCGTCCCGACGCGCCCCGGGAGCGGGAGCCGCGCCGTGGCGAGGCGGATCTCGGCCTTTCGGTCTTCGGAGCCGTGCACGGCGGCGGGAATAGCGAGCGTCACGTAGTGGCCGCGCTCCGCCCAGACGCATCCGAGCTCGAGGAATCGCCGGACCCCGCCATAGACACCCAGATGCGGGAGCGCGACGGCCAGCCGCAGTCGTTCCATGGGGGCCATGTGGGCGGGGAGTTTACCTTTGCCTGCTCCGGTGCGGTGCGATAAATTCTCGGGCTATGCCCTCGCCGATCCATTCGCGGGACGATTCCACCGCCGACTGGCTTCGGCATATCACCTCCCTGCCTGGCGTCCCCGGCCACGAGCACGCCGCCGCTCCGGAGATCGCGCGCGCCTTCGGCCTGTTCGCCGACCGCGTGACACGCGACCCGATTGGAAACGTCTACGGCTGGATCGACGGGACCGGCGAAGCCCCGCGGCCGCGCGCGCTCCTGGCCGCGCACATGGACTGATTCGGGTTCCTGGTCAAACGGATCGAGGCGGGCGGCTTCATCCGGCTTACCCAGGTGGGGGGCTTCGATCCGCGCACGCTTCCCGGCCGGGAGGCGATGATCTACTCCAAGCCGCCGATGCCCGCGCTCTTCGGCACCAAGCCGCCGCACCTCCAGGCTCGAGGCGAGTCGGACAAGGTCGTCCCGCTCCACGAGCTCTACCTGGACGCCGGGCGCCCCGAGGCGGAAGTGCGGCGGCGCGTGCCGATCGGCACCATGGTCACGCTGCGGCAGCCGCCGGTGGATCTCCTGGGCGGACGGATCGCCGCGCCCGGCATGGACGACCGCGCCGGCGTGGTCGCGGTGATCCGCACGCTCGACCTCCTCCGCTCCGACCGTCCCGCGTGGGACGTGGTCGGCGTCGCCACCATCGAGGAGGAGTTCGGCACCGTGTTCCTCGGCGCCCGCACCGCCTCCGAGCGCGTGGACCCGCGCCTGGGGATCGCGATCGACGTGAGCCACGGCGACATGGCGGGGGCGCGCGACGGGGACACCATTCCCCTGGGCGGCGGCCCCGGGCTCACCGTGGGCTCGAACGTCCATCCGCGGATCTTCGAGGGGCTCCGCTCCACCGCGCGCTCGCTGGGGCTTCCCTACAAGATCGAGGGCTACCCCATGTCCTCAGGCACCGACGCGATGGACATCCAGATCTCGCGCGAAGGGATTCCGACCGGAGTGCTGGGGATCCCCTGCCGCTACATGCACACCGGGATCGAGACCGTGGACCCGCGCGACATCGACCGCTGCGCCCGGCTCCTCGCGGGTTACCTCACCGGGCTCCCCCTCGACTGGAGTGTCACCGAGGTGCTCAAGTGACCGCTCGCAGCTTCCCCCGGCGCCGCACCGCACCGCGATTCCACGAGGACCTCCTCGAGGCGCTCTCGAACGCCGCGGGCGTGAGCGGCGACGAGGAGCGCGTGCGCGCGCTGGTCGTGGACGCGGTGCGCGACCACGTCGATTCGCTGGAAGTGGACGCGATGGGAAACCTGGTCGCGCGGATCGGCCTTGATTCGACGGGCGCCCGGGCGCGGCGGAACGGCTCAGGGACGCGCGGACGGCGCGCCCCGCACGTCATGCTCTGCGCCCACATGGACGAGGTCGGCGTCATGGTGATCGCGATCGAGAAGGAGGGTCGGCTCAAGATCCGGCGCGCCGGAGGGATCGATCCCCGGATCATGCCGGGGCAGGTCTTCCGCGTCGGCACGACCGGCGTGCGCGGCGTGGTCGGGATCCTCCCCCCGCATCTCGTGTCTCGTGCGGACGAGGAGAAGGTGATCCCGTTCGACGATCTCTACCTCGACATCGGGGCCGCCTCGCGGGAGGAGGCGTCCGAGCACGTGGCCATCGGCGACTACGCGGTCTTCGACACCACGTACGAGCGCTGGGGCCGGACGCGGAAGGGGAAGGCGTTCGACGATCGCGCCGGCTGCGCGGTGCTCGCGAGCCTGGTCCAGGAGCGCCCGCCCGTGCCGGTCACCGCCGTCTGGTCGGTCCAGGAGGAAGTCGGGTTGCGCGGCGCGACCGCGGCCGCGCGGCGGGTGGCGCCCGATCTCGCGCTGGTGCTGGAAGGAACCGCCTCCGGCGAAGCGCCGGGCGCGAGCGAGGGGGAAAGCGCGCCCCGGATGGGCGCGGGCCCCACGCTCACCGTGCACGACCGCACGCTGATGGCCGACGTGCACCTGGTGGAGCTTCTCCGCAAGGTCGGCGTCGAACGGAAAATCCCGACGCAGTGGAAGCGGCCCGGGGTGGGCGGCACCGACGCCGGAAAGATCTCTCTGTCGGGCGCCGGCGTTCCCTCCGCGGTCGTGTCGATTGCCTGCCGCTACATCCACGCCCCCGCGGCCTACCTGGACGCGCGGGACGCCCAGCGCACCGTCGATCTTGTCTGGCACACGCTTCACGCCCTTGGAAAGGAGTGGTCGGAACGATGAGCCCCGCCGCCTCGGATTCGCTCGAGTCCATGCTTCCCCAGCTCCTCTCCGCGTTCGGGCCGCCGGGACGCGAAGCAGGCGTGCGCGCCATGCTGCGCCGGCTGTTGCGCGGCGCCGGCCCGTTCCAGCAGGACGTGACCGGCAACCTCCACGTCCGGCGCGAGGGATCGGGGAGGCGGCTCTTGCTCGCGGCGCACATGGACGCGCCCGGAGTCATCGTGACGCGGCTGGAGCCCGATCCGGGTAAAGCACGGATCGCCGTGCTCGGCGGGAGAAAGCCCTCGGAGCTGGTCGGCGCGATGGCGCGGTTCGAGGACGACCGCACCGCGGTCGTGACCTGGGAGCGCAAAGACGGGGCCGATCCCGAACCGGACCAGCTTCTGCTCGAGACCGGGGTGGGGAAACCCCGCCGGGGCGGCTCGCGCGCGAAGGGCGGCGGCCGGCCGGGTCCGGCCCTCGAAGTGGGCGAGGTGGCCGCTCTGGACGAGCGCCCCACGCGCCTGGGCGATTACTGGTGCGCCGCCAACCTCGACAACCGCGCCGGGTGCGCGGCGGTGGTCCGGGCCCTGACGCGCTCCCGCCGGGTGCGCTACGATGTGCATGCGGTCTTCACGGCACAATCGGACCTGGGCGCGCGCGGCGCCACGACGGGAGCCTACGGCGTCGAGCCGGAGCTCGCGGTGGTGGTGGACGTGGCCCACTGGGGCGAGCCCAAGGAGACGAGCGGCTTCACCCCCGGCGAGGGGCCGTGCGTGGCTTTGAAAGAGCAGGGCTTTCTGGCGCACCCCGAGATGCTGGAGGTGGTGCGGAAGGCGGCCCGCGCGGCGCGCGTGCCGCTCCAGTACCTGATCCGCGAAGGCGAAGGGAGCGACGCGCGCGCGGTCCGGGCCGCGCGCACCGGCGTCCCGACGGCGGTCATTGCGATCCCGGCGCGGCGCACCGGCGGCGTCTGGTCGTTGATGCACGCGCGCGACCTGGAGCAGACCGCGGAGCTGATCGCGGCGATCCTGGCGGGAAGCGGGGAGCCCAAGGGCGCCGGCGCCGGGCGCGCCAAGCGGACCGGGGAGGCGCGGGCCGCGACGAAGCGCACGAAACGAGGAGGACGGCGATGAACATCTCGAAGCGCGGCCGCGAGGCGCAGGCCTCCCCGATCCGGCGCCTCGCGCCCTACGCCGAAGAAGCGGCGCGCCAGGGCGTGAAGGTCTACCACCTGAACATCGGCCAGCCCGATCTCCCCACGCCGGAGATCGTGATGGACCGGATCCGGAACTATCCCGGGAAGTACGTCCCCTACGCGCCGTCGGCAGGGATCCCCGAGTTCCGCGAAGGAATGTCGCGCTATTACCGGAACGTCGGCTTGGACGTCTCCCCCGCCGAGGTGCTCACGACGGTGGGCGGGAGCGAAGCGCTTCAGTTCGCCTTCTGGGCGCTCTTCGAGCCGGGCGAAGACGTGCTGATCTTCGAGCCCTTCTACACCAACTACGCGACCATGGCATTGGTGGCCGGCGTGGGCGTGCGCCCCATCCCCTGCGACGGCCGGACCGGCTACCACCTCCCGCCCATCGAGGCGATCGAGCGCGCGATTGGCCCAAAGACGCGCGGGGTCGTCCTGTGCGCGCCCTCCAACCCGACGGGCACCGCCTACACCGCGGCGGAGGTGGACGCGATCGTGGATCTCGCGATGCGCCACGATCTCTGGATCATCACCGACGAGGCGTACCGCGAGTTCGTATACGACGGCGCGAGGCATGAGAGCCCCATGACGCGGGCGAAGGCGCTGGATCGCGTGGTGCTGGTGGATTCGATCTCGAAGCGGCTCAACATGTGCGGCGCGCGGGTGGAGCGCTGGTGTCGAAGAACGCCGGCGTCCGCGACGCCTCTTTGAAGTTCGCGCAGGCGCGGCTCTCGCCACCCACG
>JBKJXM010000105.1:0-2861 GCA_046716305.1 Candidatus Eiseniibacteriota bacterium | reverse complement strand
CCTCTGCAGCCCGACTTCATCCTTTACTACGAGGCCTCGAATGACTTCAGCAAGGACACCCGGGTCCTGGCGCGGCGCGCCGGCATCTACTCGGGAGAAGCCGAGCAGCCGAGCGCCCTGGCCCGCGTCTCCTCGGCCTGGGGGCTGATCGAGAAGAACCTGGTCTTCCGCCGCCGGGCGAGCGCGACCGGCACGGGGCCACGCCTCCAGTACGACGCCGACTCCCTGGCGGGCGGCTTCCAGACGCGCCTCGTCGAGCTGCTCCGCGCCTCGCGGCAGGTCGCGCCCGTCGTCGCCGTCGCCACCTTTTCGCACAAGGTCCGCCGGGACCAGCCCCCCGACGCGCAGCTCAAGGCGTCCAGCACCAGCCTCTACTACGCGCCTTACATGTCGGTGGCGGGACTCCTCGACGGATGGGACGCCTACAACCGGGCGATCCGCTCCGCCGCGGAGGAGACGGACGCGATCCTGATCGAGGGGGAGGAGACCATTCCCGGGGACGACGTCCACTTCGCCGATTCGGTCCACTTCCTGGATCCCGGATCGAAGCGGATGGCGGAGCGCGTGGTCACGGCGCTGGTCGCCTCGCCCGAGTTTCAACGCCTCGTGGAGTCGAGGCGCGCCGCTAGAGCCGCCCGCTCCTGACTGCTAGACTGCCGCCCATGAATCCCGCGACCGAGCACCTTCGCCAGAGCGACTTCTACACCAAGGGGATGCGGTCCAGCCTGATCGGGCTGGCCGTGAATCTGGGGCTTGCGACGGTGAAGCTGGTGGCCGGAATCGTGGGGACCTCCTACGCGCTCGTCGCCGACGCCATCGAGTCGCTGGGGGACGTGGTCGGCTCGATCGTGGTGTGGCGCGGCCTCAAGATCGCGAGCCGTCCGCCCGATCACAACCATCCCTACGGACACGGCAAGGCCGAGCCCCTGGCCGCGGCCTTCGTGTCGATCCTGCTCCTGGTGGCCGGCATCGGCATCGCGTTCGAGGCGGCGCGCGAGGTCGCCTCGCCGCACCGCGCGCCGCACCCGTTCACCCTGTTCGTGGTGCTGGGCGTGGTGGCGGTGAAGGAGATCATGTTCCGCTTCATGAACCGGGTGGGGAGCGAGACCGGGAGCCAGGCGGTCCGGACCGATGCGTGGCACCACCGGAGCGACGCCATCACCTCCCTCGCCGCCGCCATCGGAATCTCCATCTCGCTCGTCGGCGGCCCAGGCTGGGCGGCGGCCGACGCGTGGGCGGCCCTCTTTGCCAGCGCCATCATCATCGTCACGGGCTGGCGCCTCCTCCGGCCGGCCGTGGAGGAGCTGATGGACCAGAGCCCGACCTCGAATCTGGTCGCCGAGGCCACCCGGGTGGCCGAGGCGCGGCCGGGGGTCTACCGAATCGAGAAACTTCTCATGCGGAAGATGGGTCTCTACTTCGTAGCGGACATGCACTTGGAGGTGCACCCGGAGATGACCGTCCGCGAGAGCCATGCCCTGGCGCACGACGTGAAGGAGGACGTACAGCGCCTGTTCCCCCAGATCATCGAAATGACGATCCACGTGGAGCCCGCACGGGACCTGGCCACCGTCCCGCGCCCGACCCCGGGACCGGGCTAAACGATGGTGCGCCTTGACGGAAGGGCCCGGCGCGGCTACCATCAACCGGCTCCTGGACCGAGGACAGCTCTTGGGGGAGAGGTGGCCGAGTGGCTGAAGGCAGCCGCCTGCTAAGCGGTTGACTGGGTAAAACCGGTCCGGAGGTTCGAATCCTCTCCTCTCCGCCATTTTCGGAACGCCGAACAGGCAGCCGAGCGCGGGCCCATAGCTCAACTGGATAGAGTGTCTGACTACGGATCAGAAGGTTGGGGGTTCAAATCCTCCTGGGCCCGCCATGTACCCGCACCATGGGATCGCGCACCGCGCCGGTAACACCACGACGAAGGACTCAGCCATGAAACGACGCTCCATGCACCGTGCCCTGCCTCTCGCGCTGCTTCTGGCTTCGCTCGCCGCCCTTTCCACGCCTTCCCTGGCCAAGGACGAGGAAAAGAAGGCCCCGAGCCTGCGCGTCGCCGTGATGCCGTTCGTCAACACGACCGACGACATGGGAGCCTCGCGGATCATGGGGGACATCATGCGCGACCAGCTCAAGAAGGTGGACTCGGACAAGGCCACGTTCCTCCAGCCTGGAGACGTGGAGGCGCTTCTCTCCGACCGGGATGCCCTGACGCGCGTCGACATCATCAATGACCGCTGGGCCAAGAACGGCTCGATCGACTCCACCGCGATCGACGGTCTCGATTCGCTCCTCGCCGTGGACGCCATCCTCCTCGTGAAGATCAGCGAATGGGAGAACCACCGGGTTCCGGTCGTGGGCATGGGGCAATCGCACGCCACCGTGGCCCTGACCTTCGCTCTCGTCGACCCCCGCACCAAGAAGGTCCTCTGGTCGAAGAAGCCGCGCGAGCAGCGCTTCTCGCCCGAGATGGACGCGTCCAGCTCGAACGTGAACTACGACGAGACGGGCGTGATCCAGCGGAAGTCGGACAACGCGCCGCCCCGGTACGAGACCGTCGCCGGCGACCTGGTCCGCGAAGCCTTCAAGAAATTCCCGCGCGGGTAGCCCACGTGCTACGGAGGGCGACGTGCCGGACGTGAGCGCCGAGGACGAGCGCTTTCTCGAGGCCTCCCTGGCCGAGGCGCGCGCGGCCGAGGACGACGGGGAAGTGCCGATCGGCGCCGTCGTCGTGTTTCGCGGCCGTATCATCGGCCGGGGACGAAACCGGGTCGAAGCCACGCAGGATCCCACCGCGCACGCCGAGATCATCGCGATCGGCGCGGCATCGCAGGCGCTCAAGTCGTGGCGCCTGGACGACG
>JBKJXM010000104.1:0-4651 GCA_046716305.1 Candidatus Eiseniibacteriota bacterium | reverse complement strand
CCCCGCCTGAGTGCCGACTTCGGTGTAGCCAAGGGTGGACGACACCTGCCGCGTCGTGACCAGCGAGTTCGAAGTCCTGCGCAGCCTGTAATCTTGAAGCGAGCGCACCAGGGACGCGTCCACCGATAGGAAAGTGTTGAAGCGGGGCCCGTAATCGAAGTGCGCCGTGCTGGCGTTCCGATTGAAGGTCGTGTTCTCCTGACTTCGAAGGCCGTGATCAAATCGCGATTGGTGTATCGAGGAGGCCTGGTAGCCAAGGATCACTTTCCCGCGCGGGATCTTCGTGAAGGTCACATTCGAGGTGACCTGGGCGTTATCGCTCGGCTCGTGTGTCACCTGCCGGATCTCTTCGGCAGTTCCGCCTCCTGAGCTATCGAGAGGATTCTTGAAATCTTGGACCAAGTTGCGCTGGAACGGGCGCCTCCGGCTCGCGGCGCCGCTTCCAGTGAAATCCAGCCAGCTCTTCATCCGCCACGATGCATATCCGCTCAATCCGTCCTGGCGTGCCGACGTGTAGGAGGAGTCGCGCTGCACCTTCAGCGTGTCTACGGAGCCGGGGTCGATGAGCGTGTCCGCTCGCGCGAACAGCGTCTGATTCGACCGCGCATGGTCCTGCTGAAACTCGGTGAAGATCGCGCCCGTCAGATTCATGGCTCGGACCGGAGCCACGTTGTACTGCGTGCGGATCTGGAGCCGGTTCCTGCGATCGGAAGTCTTCCGCGTGGCGTCGGCGGTGGAGTTCATCCCGAACCGGCCGTCGAGCGAAACGATCCACTTGCGCGTGATCCTCCCGTCGAGGTGGCCGAAGAAGTCGCCGAATGTGGATTTGTTGGCGGCCCCGAACAGCTCCTGGGTCGTCATGTTTCCCGAGCCACTGAATGCGAGACGGCGAGTGCTGTGGAAATAGCTCAGCGTCTGCATCCAGTTGCTGCGACTGCCGTCGCGGTCATAGATGGTCTGGTAGGTTGGCCCGGGCTGCGATTCGACGGCGAAGACCGTGTCCGAAATCGCGGCCGCGCTGGGGTCGATTTCCTGCGCGAGGGCCGGTGTGGTCACGCCGCAGGCGATGGCCACGAGGAGCGAGCACGCCAGAAGAACACCCCGCCTCACGGCCGACCCGCCCGGGCCCAGGCCCGCGCCAGATTCAGCCAGTCCTCTACCGCCAGCGTCTCGCCGCGGCGGCTCGGATCCACATCGGCTTCGATCAAGAGCCGCCGCGCCGTATCGGGCTCGACGCCCATCCCCCGCGCGAGCGCATTCGCGATGGTCTTCCGGCGGCTGACCGTCGCCGCGCGCGCCAGCTTCTCCGCGTCGCTTCGCTCCAGCTCCGTAGTCCCCGGGTACGGCCGCGGCACCACCTCGACCACCACCGACTCCACTTCCGGCCGCGGGTAGAACGCGCCGGGCGAGACCCGGAACAGGGGCTTTACCTCCGCGTGCATCGCCAGGAACACCGCGAGCGAGCCGAACTCGCGCCCGCCGGGCTGGGCGGTCATCCGCTCGGCCACTTCGCGCTGCACCATCAAGAGAGCACGCCTCACGCGCGCGCCGCCCGCGAGCACCCATTCGACGGCGGGGGTCGTGATGGAGTAGGGGAGATTCGCGACCACGGTCACCACCGAGCTTCCCGGCACCAACTCCGAGAGGCGCTGCTCCAGCACGTCGCCGCGCACCACGCGGACGTTCGCGCGGCCGGCCAGAATGCGCTCCACCTCCTCGGCCAGGCGAAGATCCAGCTCGACCGCCACCACCGTCCGCCCACTCGCCGCGAGCCGCTCGGTCAATGCGCCCAGGCCCGGACCGATCTCGACGACCGGCTCGCGCGGATCGGTGACCAGGCCGGCGATACGCTCAGCAACGCGGGGGTCCAACAAGAAATTCTGACCGAGGCGTCGGCTGGGGCGCACGCCCAGCGCTCGAAGCGCGCCAGGGACGCCGGCGGTGGCGCCGGAATCGCCCGTCCCCGCGGTGGGGCGGAGGCGCTCGCGCCTAGAACCGGAAAAGGGCAGAAGCCGCGGCATCGGTCGCCGCCTCCAGCGCGTCCGGCGTCGTTCCCAGCGAGGCCGCCACCTGGTCGCGCACCAGGGCCAGGTAGGCCGGCTCGTTCCGCTTCCCGCGGTGGGGCACCGGCGCCAGGTAGGGGGAATCGGTCTCGAGCACCACGTCGCGCAGATCCAGCTCCCGGACGATCGCGGGGAGGGCGCTCTTCTTGAACGTGGCCGAGCCGCCAACCCCGATCTTCATCCCCATCGCGATCACGCGGCGCGCCAGCGTGAGGTCCCCGGCGAAGCAGTGGAAGGTGCCCCCCGCCTCGGGCGGACCCTCACGCTCCAGCACCGCGGCCACGCGCTCCCCCGCGGCGCGGTGGTGGAGCACCAGCGGCTTCCCCAACTTCTTCGCGATCGCGATGTGACGGCGCAGAAATTCCTCCTGCACCTCGGCCGGTGCGTTCTCAGGCCAGTGGAAGTCGAGACCCGTCTCGCCGATCGCGACCACCTCCGGCTCCATCGCGAGCGCCTCGATCTCGTCCATCTCCGACATTCGCTCGGCCCGCACGTCGCAGGGGTGAAAGCCGACGGCCACGCGCACCAGGGGCTGGCGCCGCGCCAAGGCAACGGCGGCGCGGCTGGACGCCGCGTCGGTTCCGGCTTCGACGATCCGCCTCACACCCGCCGCGCGCGCGCGCTCGATCACCATATCGCGGTCGGCGTCGAACTCCTCGCGCCCGATATGGGCGTGCGAATCGATCACCGCTCGATCCGGGGGAACAGCGGCTGCGAGGCTCCGAGGGTGACGCCGGGGGTTGGAGGCGGGAGCAGGCGGCCTTCCGCGGGGAACCGCGCCTGGTCCAGCCCGGGCGAAAGCCGGAGCGTCTCCCAGACGAGCTTGGCCTTGGCGGGCATGATGGGAAAGAGGAGGAAGGCGGTGTGCTGGAGCGCCACCGCGAGCGTGCCCAGAAGCTGGTCCAGCTCCTCGGCGCGGGCGGGGTCCTTGGCCAGGTTCCACGGGGCGCGCTCCTCGACCAGCCGGTTCGCGCGCCGGACGATGGTCCATGCCGCCTCGATCCCCCTCTCGATCGCGAAGTCGTCGAACCCCGACCGGTACTCGCGGAACGCGGCTCCGATCACCTCGGCGAGCCCGTCGCCGGCCTCGGTCCGGGCCAGGACGCCGCCGCGGTACCGATGCACCATGGACACCGCGCGCGTGAAGAGGTTCCCCCAGTCGTTCGCCAGGTCCGCGTTGTAGCGGTCGATGAAAAGCTCCCACGAGAAATCGCCGTCGCGGGAGAGGGGTATCTCACGTAAGAGGAAATAGCGCAGCGGATCGGCGCCGTACTTGTCCGCCACCTCCAACGGATTCACGATGTTCCCCAGGGACTTCGAAAGCTTCTGCCCCTGGAAGTGGACCCATCCGTGCCCGAGCACCTGACGGGGCAGCGGCACGCCGGCGCTCAGGAGCATGGCCGGCCAGATGATGCAGTGGAAGCGGGTGATGTCCTTGCCGATCACGTGGAGATCGGCGGGCCAGTAGCGCGCGAACGAGCCGTTCAGCTCCGGATAGCCGACGCCGGTGATGTAGTTGATCAGCGCGTCGAACCAGACGTAAACGGTCTGCGTCGGGTCGTTGGGGAGCGGAACCCCCCACCGTCCCGAGGAGCGGGACACGGAGATGTCGTCCAGCCCCCCTTCGATCACGTTCACGATCTCGTTCTTCCGGATATCGGGGACGATGAACTCGGGGTGGCTCTTGATGTGCGCCAGGAGCGGCGGCCCGTACTTGGAGAGGCGGAAGAAGTAGTTGTCCTCGCTCAGCCACTGGGGCTCGGTGCCGTGGATCGGGCACTTTCCCTCGGCCAGATCCTTCTCCGGGTAGAAGCGCTCGCACGAAACGCAGTAGTACCCCTCGTACTTCCCCTTGTAGATGTCCCCCTGCTCCGAGATGCGCGTGAAGAGCGCCTGCACGCCGCGCACGTGCCGCGGCTCGGTGGTCCGGATGAAGTCGTCGTAGGAGATGTCGAGGCGCTTCCACACGTCCTGGAACACCACGGCCATCTGGTCGCAGTACTCCTCGGGCGACAGCCCCTTCTCGCGGGCGGCCTTCTCGACGTTGGCCGAGTGCTCGTCGTTCCCCATGAGGAATCGCGTGTCGTAGCCGGCGAGGCGTTTGTAGCGGGCGATCGCGTCGGCGGCAATCTTCTCGTAGGCGGTGCCGAGGTGCGGGACGTTGTTGACGTAATCGATGGCGGTCGTGAGGTAGAACTTCGCCATCAATGGGCCCCGGTGCTCTCACCGTCGCCGGGACTGGCGCCCCGCGCGGCGCACCGCGTCTTGTCGCACCCCTTCCGGCGGTCGCGGGAGGGCCCCTGGATCTGGGTCCCCTTGGGGACGTCGCCCAGGAGAATCGTTGTCTCCTTGCCGCCGTCGGCGCGGAGCTGGAGCGTCCGGTGGAAGATGTCCACGCGCCCGACTTACCATTCGCCGTCCGCCAGGGTCAGCCGGCTTCCGATCTTGGGGAACTCGCGCGCCGCTTCCTTGTAGAAATCGAGCTCGTACCGGAGGCAGCACTTGAGCCGCCCGCACGCGCCCGAGATCTTCGACGGGCTGGGCGAGAGTCCCTGGTCCTTCGCCATCTTGAGCGTGATCGGCTCGAA
>JBKJXM010000103.1:0-4462 GCA_046716305.1 Candidatus Eiseniibacteriota bacterium | reverse complement strand
TTCGTAGGCGGTGAAGACTTTCAACCGGTAGTACATCGGCACCGAGGTCGCGGCCAGGAGAATCATGGCGACCGGCAGGCCGAAGTAGAACTGCACGAAGCGCATTCCATCGGCGAACCCCTGCCCCGGTGTCGACAGGAACGTGATGGCGCTCGCCTGCGTGGCCATGATGGACATGGTGATCGCCGGCCAGTGGGTGGTCCGGTTGGCCAGCAGGTAGCCGTCCAGATCGGGGTTCCCACGGCCCCGCCAGACGCCGTAGAGGACGATCCCCACGAGGGAAGCCCCCAGGACGCCCCAGTCGAGGAGGGTCACTCGAACGCCTTCGTGAACCAGGTGGCCAGGGCGATGATCGCTGCGAGGTTCAGGAGCACGATGGCGTAGAGGAGGCCCCAGGAGCCTCCGAACGGGGGTTTCTCCTCCGTCATCCCTTTCCGGCCCCGACGAGATTCGCGAAGAGGCGGTAGGCGCCGGGGACGCCGGCTGGGAGCTGGCGGAACCACGAGATCCCCGTGTAGATGTAGGTCCCCTTCCCGTGCCGCGCGACGAGGAGGCTGCCGCCGGTCGGAGGCTCTCCCGGGTCGTTCATGGACAACGGCGCTTCGTACCGGGGGTCCCACGGGTTCGCGAAGTAGAGGCCGCGCTCCTGGACCCAGCCTTCGAAGTCCGCCGGGCCGATCCGGTTCGGCGCGTTGAGGAGAGGGTGATCGGGCGAGGCGAATCGCACCGGCGAGCCTTCCACCGTCACCCGGTCGCGCGAGATCTTGAACGGGTAGGGGCCGAGCTTGTCCTGGAGCGCATCCTCGCTCGTGTTGTACTGGACAACGAGCGTGCCGCCGTTCGAGACGTAGCCGAAGAGGCGATCCTGCATCGCGCGAAGACGCGGACGCGTGTTGTAGGCGCGGATCCCCACGACGATGGCGTCGTAGGCAGCGAGCGGCGCCGATTCGATGTCGTCGTCCGAGAGCAGCGTGACCTGGTACCCCATTTGCTCGAGAGCGGCCGGCACGTCGTCCCCGGGTCCCATGACATATCCCACCCGCGACCCGGCCCGCTTCACGTCCGCGCGCACCAGACGCGCCTCCGCCTGCGGGAACAGAGTCATGACGGGGATGTGGGGATGGTCGATCACCGCGCGGCTTCGCGTCTGGCGCGAGCCTCCCGCGGACATCGAGGCGGTCATCGCGAGAGGCCCGGACGACGGAGTGCCCGCGTCGGGCCGCACCCAGAACCGCAAAGAGGCGGGAGCGTCCGGCCCGTTGACCGTCACCGTCGTTTCGGCCGGCGTCGCGCTCCAACCGCGCGGCAGGTCGAGACGGACGGGGCCCGTCGCGGCGCCTCCCGGCGACTCGACGACCACGCGCACTTCCCTGGGCGAATCGTCTCCGAAGAGGTAGGCGCCCCGCTCGAATCGCAGGGCCACCGGCGGCGAGACCTCGAGGAGCCGGTAGCGCTCCCCCGCCACCCGGTCGGTCCACCGGTAGAGAACGGGCACGTCGTGCGCGATCTTCTCTCCCGCGATCACCAGGTCGAACCGGACCGTGAGCGCCGGCGGATTCTCGGCCCGGAGGAGGAGAGCCGGGGTCGCGACGTCGTTCGCCCCTTCGCTCGAGCGGGTCCGCAGCCAGAAGGGGTGCGTGATGTCGATCTGCGCCGGGAGCGTCACGGTCGCGACGCCGTCGAGCGGCGTGTTGGGCAGGAGGGGCCGGTTCCGGTAGGTCGCATTGCTGTCGGCAACCGATCGAGCCGTCGCGCCATGGGGCATTTCAATCGCCGCGACCGTGACCGGCGCCTCGCTCCGGTTCAGGATCGAGACGGCTACCTGAACCTTCCCTCCCGGGAGCGCGAAGGGTTGTTGCGCGATCGCCTCGAGCCAGAGGCCCGCGCAGGAGCGGATGATCTCGTCGAGCTCCTGCCGCTTCAGGGCCACCCACGGATCGTCACCCAGGCCCCGCATGGCGGCGCGGGCGCGCGCCAGGATCGGAAGAACACGGTGCGGCGCGTCCGGCTCGAACGCGCGCTCCGCCTCGGCAAGAATCGCGTCGACCTTGGCCCCGCCGGGGATGCGCGACCACCCGATGGTGACTCCGTCGAGGAGATCCTGATTCGCCGGGGTTATGGGCTCTCCGTCGAGGAGCTCGAAATAGTTCGGCACCGGCCCTCGACGCTCGGCGGCGCCGAAGCCCTGGCTCTTGTGCATGCTCCGGCTCGCAGCCGAGATCTCGGTGTAGCTCTGGCCGAGGAGCGGGTTGTATTTGCCGAGGTCAACCGTCAGGAGCGGCGGCAGCTTGGGATCGCGCGGCGTGGGCTCCAGGCGGAAAACATTCCAGAGAATCCGCTTCGCTCGCCACGGCTTCACCGTCCCGAGCTGCTCCGGGAACCGCTTCGGATCGGCAGCCGCCGCGAACGCCTCCTTCGCGAGGATGGCCGAGGCCTGGTGGTGCCCGTGCCCGCCGCGCGTGTCGGTCGGGAATCGCGTCACGATCACGTCGGGCTTGAAGTTCCGGATCACCCAGACGATGTCGGAGAGAATCTTGTCGCGCCCCCAGATCTCCATCGTCTCGTCGGCCGTCTTGGAGTAGCCGAAGTCCACGGCGCGCGTGAAGTACTGCTCCGCGCCATCCACCTCGCGGGCGGCGAGAAGTTCCTGCGTGCGGATCACCCCCAGCGCCTCGCCGGTCTCGGCGCCTATCAGGTTCTGGCCCCCGCTCCCCCGCGTCATCGAGAGATAGCCGACTCGAATCAGGCGGCCCTTCGACAGGTAGGTGATCAGGGAGGTGTTCTCGTCATCGGGGTGCGCGGCGACGTAGAGGACGCTCCCCACGACCCGGAGTTTCTGGAGCGCGAGGCGGAGCTCGGCGGCGTTCAGGACGTCGCGTGGCCTCGAATCGGCGGCTCGGGACGGGGCCACTGCCCCGGCGGTCAGGAGAAGGGCGGTTAGGAGGAGCGGGAGTAGGTGCCTGGATCGCATCGAGGCAAAAAGTCTAGCACGTCAGCGGCGGGCCGTTAGTCCCAGGAAGAACGTGATATCGTCCGCGGCATCGGAAACGCCGACGTAGGTCCCGGCGTCCAGCTGCGTATTCGGCGACAACGAATAGGTGATCCCGGCGTCCGCGGTGCCGATCCAGGCCCCTTCCCGCGCGGGCCGGAGCGTTGCCGCGAATTCGACGAACCAGCCCAGGGGGCCGAAGAGCGCTCGCCCGGCCGTCGCCGTGCCGGTGTACTCGAAGTGTCTGCCTTCTTGGTCTCCGTCCTCGAGCTGGTCCACTTGGCCCATCAGCCCCAGACTCCATCCGGTCCCGAGATCCACGGCGACCGGGAGCGCGATTCCGGCCCCGATGCTCTCGTCGCCGACTCCGTTCGTCGATGTGGGCACGGAAATGAAGGGCAGAAGGGCAACCGCCACGCGCCCCTCATCGTTGCCGAAGAGATTTCGCTTGAGGCGGAAGACCACGTCGCCGAAGCCCCGGCGCTCCAGGGACTCGGCGCCCGGGCCGGTGACCCGCTCGAACCGGCGCCACTCGGTCACGACCTGGAAATCGGTCGATGCATCCAGTCCCAGCTTGAGGTTCAGAGTGAGCGGTGACCAAGTTTCGGTTCGGGCGCCGGCATCCTCGTCGCGGGAGTACCGGATCACGTCGCTCTCGATCTGGATCCGACCCGCATCCACGGTGTAGGGGCTCTCGGTCAAATCCGGGCGGTCGGCAGAGAGGTCTCGGGCCTCGCCGGAGCCAGGCGACAGGACGAACATGACGATCAGCGCGAGGGCGAGGGCGCGCAACGGCGAGAGAGGCGCGGTACGGCGATTTAGCCTAGGGTTCATTATGGAGTTAGGATTACCTAACTTCTGCGCTGGCGTCAAGGATGGAACGGGAGCCCGCACGCCTATGGTAGATTCTCCCCTTCATGATCCCCCGAGGAGGATCCCCCGTGCCCGCCGATATCCTGACCCGGCTCCAATCCGCCCTATGCGGCCGGTACGAAGTCCAGCGCGAGCTTGGCCGCGGCGGCATGGGGCAGGTCTTCGAGGCCCGAGACGTGAGGCACGGGCGATCGGTCGCGATCAAGATCCTCGATCCGGAGCTGGCGGCGGCCATCGGCTCGGCCCGCTTTCGCGCCGAGATCGAGACCGCGGCCCGGCTCGTGCATCCGCACATCGTGCCGCTCTTCGATTCGGGCGAGGCCGACGGCCTCTTCTACTTCGTGATGCCGCTCCTGGGAGGAGAATCGCTGCGTCAACGCCTCCTCCGCGAGCGTCAGCTCCCCATCGAGGACGCCACGCGGATCGCTCGTGAGGTCGCGGACGCGCTCCGCTACGCCCATGACCAGGGCCTGGTCCACCGCGACGTGAAGCCGGAGAACATCCTGGTTCACGAGCGGTCGGCCCGCGACGGGTTCGGCGCCGAGGGCGTGATCAAGGTGACGGACTTCGGCCTGGGGCGCGCGGTCACGACCACGGGCA
>JBKJXM010000102.1:0-7587 GCA_046716305.1 Candidatus Eiseniibacteriota bacterium | reverse complement strand
ATCGTGAACCCAGAGCGCGCGGAGCGGCTCTTCGAGGGAAGCGGCCACACGTTCGCCGAGATCGTGGCCGCGGCCCACGCCGGCCAGCCGCTGCCCCGGTTTCCGCTCCCCTGGCGCCTTCGCGCGCGCGTCCGCACAGACCAGCGGGTCGTGGAGAGCTCCAACGTCATCGGCATCATCCGCGGGAGCGACCCGACGCTGCGCGACGAGTCGATCGTGCTCTCCGCGCACCTCGACCACCTGGGCGTGGGGGCGCCGATCGCCGGGGACTCGATCTACAACGGGGCGATGGACAACGCGAGCGGTGTGGCCACCCTGATCGAGCTGGCCCGCGCGCTCCACCATCTGCCGCACCCGCCGCGGCGGTCCATCGTGCTGCTCGCGACGACGGGGGAGGAAAAGGGGCTCCTCGGCTCGAGGGCGTTCGCGGTGAATCCTCCCCGCGCCGTGGGGCGGATGGTGGCCGACCTGAATCTAGATATGTTCCTGCCCATCGTCCCGCTTCGCTCGGTGGTCGCCTACGGCATCGACGAGTCGGAGCTGGGCGACTGGTTCCGCGCGATCGCCGACTCCTCGGGGATCAGGATCCAGCCCGACCCCGAGCCCGAGCAGACCATCTTCATCCGGAGCGACCAGTACAACCTGGTGCGCGCGGGCGTGCCCTCGCTCTTCGTCACGTTTGGGGATACGGGGGATTCGACGGTGGACCGGCGGTTCCACGACTGGATGCGCCACCGTTACCACGCGCCCAGCGACGATCTGCGTCAGCCCGTGGATCTGGCGGCGGCGCTGGCCTTCAACCGGCTCCTGTTCCGGGCTTGCCTCACTTTGGCCGATCGGGACGAGCGGCCGCGGTGGAAGGCCGAGTCCTTCTTTCGCCGGTACGCGCGCGATCCGTCCGCGATCGCGCCGCCGGCCGGGCGCCTAGAAGCGCCTAGAAGCCGTCTTCGGCCGCGATCACCAGCGTGACGACCGCGTCAGATCGGCAGCCAGTACGTCACCTTGGCCAGGAGCGTGTTCTCCGGCTCGTTCCGGAAGAGAGTGCGGGTCCCGAGGCCGTTCTCGAAGGCCCCCGGATTGGCCGAGAACATCGCGCGGTTCTCGAAGCTCTCGCGGCTCTGCTTCCAGACGAGGAAGAACGTGCTGCCCGGACGATACTGCCAGCGGTAGACCAGGTTCACGTTGACGGACGAGTAGGTGAAATTGTTGTTCCGGTAGTCGTACGGATTTCCATCCTCGTCGACGCCGTCATAGTTGATGAAGTCATAGCTGTCGGCTCTCGCCAGCTCCCGGGCCCGGCCGTAGTGTCCGGTCGTCAGGAAGGGCTGGGCGTAGACCTCGAGCGAATGGTCCCGCGTGAAGAGCACGCTCGAGCGCACCGTGAAGTCCACCGTCTGCTGATGGATGTCGCCGAACACGTACGCGATGCCACCGATGCCGCGTCCTCCGAAGGTCGCGACGTTCGCATTCATCAAGTGCTGCGTGTCATCGAAGCGGTTGTGATAGTTCACGCTGAACGTGTGGTTCACGGCGCTCGACTGGTTCCAGTTCACGTCCATGTTCAGATCGAGCGAGACGTTCTTGGCGGTGTCGCGGTTCCAATTGCCCTCGACCTCGGCGTTCAGAGACTTCCTTCGGTCCGTGGAGGCGCCCACCCAGCCCCCGTAGGTGGTGGGCTCGCCAATGATCGGTCCGCCGCGCGTCTCGTAGCGATGGCTCCCGAATTCGTTGTAGATCACGCCGAACCACGCCTCGCGGTAATTCTTGAACTGAATCGAGCCGTTGATGTTGCCGCCGCCGTACTGGGGATGCCCCGGCTCGTAGTGCCAGGCCTGAAGCCCGGTGCCCACGTCGTACCCGGTGCGCCCGGCGTACATCCATGACTTGAAGAGATTCAGATTCAGATTGGCCGAGTTGTAGAAGTGGCTCTTCCCCTCGGGATTGAATCGCCGCTGGATCCAGCCGCTCGTGCCGATCTCGTCCGGAGACTGGAGGTATCCCATGTCGTTGATGTCGAGCTTCGCGCTCTCCCAGCGGCCGTTCACGCTTCCACGCCAGTTCCCACCGACGCGCTCGAAGTTCAGCGTCCCGCCGGTGCCGTAGCGCGGCTTGTCGCTACGGTTCGGCTGGGACTCGGCGCGCTCGGGGTTGATGATCGACCCTACGAATGTCCCGGACATCCGGTAGGTCCGCTTCGGCGAGCTGACCGCGAAGTCCATGCCGGTCGTGTACGCATCGCGCGAGGCGAACTCACCCCATCCTCTGGCCAGCGCGGTGTCGGCGTTGGTCGTGTTCAGGACCGCGGTGCCCATGAGGTTGATCTGGTGCCGTCCCTGCGCGAACTCCTTGCCGACCCGGCCCACGAAGAAGCGTGAGAGCCGGTCGCCGCTCTTGAAGATGTTGTGCGCCTGGCCATCGTTCGTTAGATCCGAGGAAGCCGCGAGGGCCGCGACGGAGATGCCGCCGACCGTCTTGCCCGTCAGCTTGCCGGCGTAGCGGATGCGGGCGTTCTCGTCGCCGGTGCCGATGCGCCGCGAATAGAAGAGGTCGAACGACGGGTGCGAGAAGAAGCGGCTCCCCTCGACGAAGAACGGCCGCTTCTCCTGGAACGAGGTTTCGAACGGGGAAAGATTGAGCACCGCGGGGTCGGCCTCCACCTGCCCGAAGTCGGGCTGCACGGTGGCGTTCAGCGTGAGATCAGACGTTACGCCGTACTTGAGGTCCGCCCCGAAATTCTGGAATCCGTCCAACCGGTCCGGCTCCGACGAGGTGGAGATCATCGAGCGATCGGTCTCACGCTGCACCAAATAGGGAAGCAGTTCCAGCTGGCGCGGCGCATGGATGCCCTTGAGCCCGGTCAGCTGGCCGAAGTTGCTCACGAATCCCGCCTGCTTCCGGTCCCAGGTCCGCCAGGACGTGTCCACGCCCAGCCCCTGCATGTACCGCCACACGTTGAGTCCCCACGTCATGTCGTCCGCCGAGCGGTAGCGGATCGCCGAGAACGGGATCCGGATCTCGGCATACCACCCCTGCGCGTCGCGAGAGGTCTCGGCTTCCCAGACCGCGTCCCAGTCGTCGTCGTTGGCGCCGTCGTTGTAGATATAGGAGTCGAGCTGAACGCCGAGCGGGTTCACCTTGAACGCGTATCCGGTCGTGTGGTCGTGGTACGGATCGATGTAGATCGCGACGATGTCGGAGTTGGTGAAATGATCGCGCCGCGTGAGCGCGGCCGGGATCTTGGTGGACGGATCCTTCCGGAGGCAGGCGACCGCGAAATAGACGGCGCCCTCGTCGTACGCCACCTTGAAGACGGTCTCTTCAGTGGGAACGGCGCCGCGGTCGGGCTCCCAGACCCGGAAGCCGCGTCCGGCGGGCGCGGCCTTCCACGCTGCGTCGTCCAGCCTGCCGTCGAGGCGGATCTCCTGCTGGTCCAGCTTGTACGCCTGGATGGCCGGAGCCGCTGCCTTCCGGCCGTCTGCCGAGTCGGGGTACGTGGGGCCTTCACCGGAGGGCTCGAAACCCTCGAAGGCCGCGGCCGGCCCGAAGGCGATCGCGATCGCGATCGGAACGGCGGCAAGGATGGAGCGTGACGCTGCGGGCGGCATAGGGAATCTCCTCACACGGTCTCGGCGTGTCGCGTCGGGGGGGTTCGCGGCCCGGCGCCCGGACCGATCGTGGGAACCGGGTCCGGGCGTCGTGCTGTGACTACGGGATACTCGCTGCAAAGGTTTCGACAGCGAAGCCGGTGGTTTCGTTGGAGCGGGTACAGTCTGAAGATCCAAACTCCGTCCCGCCAGGGGAATTCGTGGGGTATTATGGCGCCGCGTGCCGCGCCCCGGGCGCGTCGCCCCGCGCCCCGAAACCCAGGAGTCGAAACCTGTGATGGTGCTCTGGATCGCTTTGGCTGTCCTGGTCCTGCTCCTCGTACTGGCCGTCCCGCCTGTCCGCCGCAATCTCCTGACCCGCTGGATCATGCCCCTCGTGGCCGGGGCCCTGCCCCGCATGGGGGATACCGAGCGGATCGCCCTCGAGGCGGGAAGCGTCTGGTGGGATGCCGAGCTCTTCTCGGGGCGGCCGGATTGGAAGCGCCTTCTCGACTTCCGCCCCAAGGGGTTGAGCGATCGGGAGCGGGCCTTCGTGGCGGGGCCGGTCGAGGAGCTGTGCCGCATGACCTCCGAGTGGGAGGTCATCAAGGGGCACGACCTCCCGCCTGAGGTCTGGGCCTTCCTCAAGAAGCACCGCTTCCTCGGGATGATCATCCCCGAGGAGTATGACGGCCTCGGCTTCTCGGCCGCGGCGCATTCGGCCGTGATCACCAAGCTCTCCAGCCGGAGCGTCACCGCCTCGGTCACGGCGATGGTCCCCAATTCGCTCGGCCCCGCGGAGCTTCTCCTCCATTACGGCACCGACGAGCAGAAGAGCCACTACCTCCCGCGGCTCGCGCGCGGCGAAGAGATCCCGTGCTTCGCCCTCACCGAGCCGGAGGCGGGCAGCGACGCCACCGCGCAGCGCGCCACAGGCATCGTGACCAAGGGCGTCTACCAGGGCCGCGAGGTGCTGGGGATGCGGCTCAACTGGTCCAAGCGATACATCACGCTCTCGCCGGTCGCAACCGTGCTCGGGCTCGCCTTCGTGCTGCGCGATCCGGACCGGCTACTCGGGGACAAGGAGGAGATCGGGATCACCTGCGCGCTCCTCCCCGCGAACCTGCCCGGAATCAAGACCGGCGAGCGGCACGATCCCCTGGGCGTTCCGTTCCTGAATGGCCCGACGGAGGGGCACGACGTCTTCGCGCCGCTCGACTCGATCATCGGCGGCGCGGCGAACGCGGGCCGCGGGTGGCGCATGCTCATGGAGACCCTGGCCGTCGGGCGGGGCATCTCGCTTCCGTCCCTGGCCGTGGGGTGTGCGCAGCTCGCGACGCGGGTCGTCACCGCGTACGCCAACGTGCGGGAGCAGTTCGGGCTTCCGATCGGGCGCTTCGAGGGGATCGAGGAGCCGGTGGCGCGCATCGGCGGCCGCACGTACATCATGGACGCCGCCCGCAAACTCACGCTGGGGGCCATTGACGAAGGGCAGAAGCCCGCCGTCATCTCCGCGATCGTGAAGTGCTACCTCACCGAGGGGATGCGCTCCGTGGTGAACGACGCCATGGACATCCAGGCCGGGGCGGCCATCTCCCGCGGACCGCGGAACGTCATGGCGCCCGCCTACGCGGCGGTGCCCGTGGGCATCACGGTCGAAGGCGCGAACATTCTCACCCGCTCCCTGATCATCTACGGGCAGGGGGCGATCCGGTGCCACCCCTACGTCCAGCGCGAGATGGCAGCGTGCGCGCGCCGCGACCTCGTGGAATTCGATCGCGCATTCTTCGGCCACATGGGGCACGTGTTCGCGACCGTGGGGAAGGCGTTTCTCGACGGGCTCACCGACGGCGAGCTGGAGCCGGTGCCGATTCGGGGCCCCGCGCGGCCCCTGTTCGGCCGGCTCTCGCACCTGAGCGCCGCGTTCGCGCTCACGTCCGAGGCCGCCATGGCCACCCTTGGCGGCACGCTGAAGCGCCGCGAGCGGCTGAGCGGGCGTCTGGCCGACGCGCTCGCGCACCTGTATCTCGCCTCGGCCGCGTTGAAGAGGTTCGTGGACGAGGGGCAGTCCGAGCGCGACCTGCCGCTGGTGCGGTGGTCGTGCGCGTGGGCGTTCCACCAGACCGAGTCGGCGCTGGCCGGCGTGCTCGACAACCTCCCGAACCGGCTCGCCGCGGGCCTGGTTCGCTTCGCCGTTTTCCCGCGCGGCCTCCGCCGGAAGCCGCCCTCGGACCGGCTGAGCGCGCAGGTGGCGCGGAGCCTCCTCGAGGATCGCTCGCTCCGGCTGGCGTTGACCGCCGACATCTACGTGCCGCCGGCATCGGAGCAGGGCCTGGGCCGTCTGGAGGCGGCGTACGCCAAGGTCGTGGCCGCCGAGCCCGTGGACCGGAAGCTCAAAGACTCGATCCGGGCTCGCCGGATCCCGGCGCACCTCTCCGGGGAGGCCCTCGCGGCGGCCGCGGTAGCGGCGGGCGTCATCACCGAAGATGAGCGGCACCTCTGGCGCGAGGCCGACACGGCGCGGCGCGACGCCATTCAGGTGGACTCCTTCCCCGCCCAGCAGTTCGCGGAGCTTGTGCTCTAGAGCGGGGTTAGCGGTAGGCGCCGACGGGCCGAGTGGGCGCAGAGCGGAGTGTCTGGTATAATGCGCGGACACAACTCTGCGCTTTGTCCCGGTCCAAAGGCGAACCCCTTGCGAATTCGCCCCTTCCACATCCTTCTCGGCCTCATTGCCGTCACTCTCGCAGCACCTTCGTTCGCGGCGCAGCCTCCGTCCGGCGCGACTTCTCCCCCCGAAGGCGTCCCCGCGCCCGAGCCCGGCGTCGTTCGCGAGGAGTACCTGACTCCGGCGCGCCCGGAGGCCGGCAACACCCTCGTCCGATACATCCCGCTCCGGGCAGATCCGCCTCCGCGCGAGGAAGTCCTCATCTTCGAGGACAGCCTGAACGCGCTTTCGATCAGCAACCAGGGGAACTGGACGCACCAGGACAATTCGGCCAAGCCCACGGCCTGGCACCTGGACACGTTCTATGGCTGCCAGAATACCGCGTGGTGGTGCGGGCGGATCGACTCGACCTGGACCTTCGACTCCAACCGCGCCGGGTACGAAAACTCCTGGACGCAGTATCTCCAGAACGGCGCGTGGCTCGACAGCCTGCCCGTGGGCCAGCAGGTCAAACTGGGCTTCCGGCACCACTTCAACGCGGAGGGGGGCTTCGACTACGGCAAGGTGGAGGTCCTGGACCTCTCCGACGATTGGACCGTCCTGGCCCAGTTCACGGGGAAGGTTCCCAACAACGCGTCGTGTGACTCGGTGACCGTGGTCATCCCCGATTCGATCATCACCGAGTTCTATCAGAACGTCGACCGTGACATGCACGTGAAGCTCCCCTTCCGTTTCACGTTCACGAGCGACATCGCTTACTCCTCGGCGGACGGGCTCTACGACGGGGACGGATGGAGCGTCGACAACATCTCGATCAAAGCCGGGACATCCGTCCGGTTCGCGGATAATTGCGAGAGCGGTCCCGGGCAATGGGACATGTCCATCTACCCGCCGGTCGGAGACCTGTTCTCGATCAGCTCGAACGTCTTCACCGAGGACGTCTGCACCGAGAATCGGACGAACGTCTGGTCCGACTGGGACCCGTCCACGCAGTCCGTGATCCCCCGGCTCGACAATCTGCTTCACACGCCGGCCATCTTCATCAACCGGCCTTCCGAAGCGTTCATGGTCTTCGACGTCTACCGGAACCTGCCGCTCTACGCGTGCTTCTACTACCACCTCCGCTTCCGCACGCGTAACACGGGCGACCCCGCCTGGAGCCCATGGGTCGATCCGACGCGGCTGGTCTACTACGGGTCTTCCAAAGACTGGGCGCGCCAGAAGGTCGTCCTCCCGGGCGGCGCGGGAAAGGACTCGCTGCAGCTCGAGTTCGCACTGACCGACTACGCGCAGATCTACTGCGGCGGAGTCGGCTCGGCGAACGGCGTCTACACGTTC
>JBKJXM010000101.1:0-3875 GCA_046716305.1 Candidatus Eiseniibacteriota bacterium | reverse complement strand
CCCGACCGCCGCCCGCGCGTCTTCTGGATGCAGACCGGAATCCGGAACGACGCAGCCGCCGCCAAGCTGATGGCGGCGGGCATCACGGTAGTGATGGACCACTGCCTGGGAGTCTACGCGGCGAGATACCGCCCGATAACCTGAAGGCCCGTCCCGACGGGGCCTACCGCGTCGAGCGCCGGGGCGCCTTCGCCACCTTCGCCGGCTTCGACGCCTTCAGCCGGTCCCCGAGGGTCTTTCGAATCTCCGGGAGAAAGGGCACCGCTTCGGAGAAGTGGGGGTCTTTCTCGGTGACCAGGAGCAGCCGTGCGCTCCGCGGCCAGACCACGGTGGGCTTCTCGTCGGTCGTCCGCTTCCCGTTGGTCCGGGCCACGGTCAGGAGGGACGTGTAGCGGTACCCGGTGGAGTCGGCGCTCCATCCCTCGGCGATCTGGTTCAGGTCGCGAGTGGAGATGACGTACGAAGCGTGGATGTGAGCCTTGGAGAGCCAGACCCGCCTCTGGAGGACGCGCGCGCCGCGCGCCGATCGGAGAAACGAGCTCGCGAAGTAGGCGTCGCTCCGCCGCAGCGAATCGAGCTGCTCGAAGTCCTCCCACTGGCCCGCGCGGCCGGTCTCCGTGGTCGCCACGTTCTCGAACGTGACCTCCACGCGCGCGAGCCCCTTCTTATCGATCGCGACCCGCGTCTGGCTCGTCTCGTACGTGAGGCAGCCGGGGGTGAGCGCGGCCAGGAGCACGAGGCAAACGATCCGGACGCGGTTCACGCGGGATCGCACCGGACGACCAGTCCCTTGTCGCCGGCGACGGTCCGGAGATCGGGAAAGCCGGCGAGAGAGAGCGAAAGGGCAAACTCTTCCTTGAGCATCTCGAGCACGTAGCGGACGCCGCGCTCTCCTCCCGCGGCCAGGCCCCACAGAATGGGGCGGCCGACCAGCGCGGCGCGCGCGCCCAGCGCGATCGCCTTGAGCACGTCCGTGCCGCGGCGGATGCCGCCGTCCACGAAAACCTCGGCCCCGCCTCGGACCGCTTCGACGACCGCGGGGAGGGCGAGCACGGTGGCTTCGCAGCTATCGAGCTGCCGGCCGCCATGGTTCGAAACCCACACGCCGGCCGCGCCGTGCTCCACCGCCCGCGCCGCGTCGTCGGCCCGGACGATCCCCTTGAGCACGATGGGAAGCTTCGTGCGCTTTCGAATCCAGGCGATCGTCTCCCACGTGAGCGAGGGATCGAGAAGCGCTGATGCGTAGGCGGCCATGCTCCCGTAGCGCTCCCAGCGCGTCAGATCGTCCCCTTCGCCCGCGAGATTCGCGAGCGTGAGCCCTCGCGAGAGCTGAAACCGGTTCCTCACGTCGCGCTCGCGCCGCCCCAGCCGCGGCGTGTCCACGGTGACAACGAGCGCGAGATAGCCGGACGCCTCGGCCCGTGCGATCAGCCGCTCGGTGACGCCGCGGTCCCGGTAGACGTAGAGCTGGAACCAGAGCGGGCCGGTCGCGGCCTCCGCGATTTCCTCCAGCGTGCGCGTCGCCAGCGTGCTCGCCACCATCAGCGTCCCGGCCGCTCCCGTCGCGCGAGCGGTGGCGGTCTCCCCTTCGTCGTCGGCCAGCCGGTGGTACGCCGTGGGAGCCACGAGAACCGGCATGGACACCGGCGTTCCCAGGACCTGGGTCGACGTGTCCACGCGCTCCACGTCCACGAGGACCCGGTGGAGCAGCGCGTAGCGCCCGAATCCGCCCCGATTTCGCGCGACCGTGCACTCGTCTTCGGCCCCGCCCGCGTAGTAATCATAGGATGCCGGGTCCAGGCGCTTCTTGGCGAGCGCCTCCACCTCGTCGACGTTGACGCAACGGTCGAGGGCGCCGTTCAAAGACGGCATTCGCGCGCGCGGGCGCTTGCGTGGAGGCATGGGCGTGCTCCGGACGGTTCGGAAGTGGGATGCGGACCGTACGACTCTGGGCCACCGTATAGTCATCGCCGGGGTGGGGTCAAGTCCCGCCCATGGCATGGCTTCTGTCGCGCCGTTCGTCCGGCGGGAGCGCTCGCATATACTCTCTCGATGCAGCTCATCGATACCCGCCTCTGGCTCTCCCCGTCCGACGTTTCAGGATTCGTCGCCTGCCCGCACCTGACGCAGCTCGAGGTCCGCGCCTCCCGCGGCGAGCTGAAACGGCCCTTTCTCGAGGATGACTACAATGAGCTGCTCCGGCGCAAGGGCGAGGAGCATGAGGCGGCGTATCTTGGCCGCCTGAAAGCCGAAGGCCTCAAGGTCGTCACAATCCCTCGAGTCCAGGAAGAGGCATTCGAAGGGCACGCCCGCCAGTTAACCGAGCAGACGATCCGGGCGGGCGAAGCCGACGTCATCTACCAAGCCTGCTTCAACGATGGGAGATGGCGCGGGTTTGCGGACTTTCTCGAGCGGCAGCCCGCCGGAAGCTACGAGCCGGTGGACACCAAGCTCGCTCGAGCCGCGAGGCCCGTCCACGTGCTCCAACTCTGCTTCTACGCCGATCAGGTCGGGCGCATCCAGGGGCGGCTGCCCGAGCGGATGCACGTCCAGCTCGGATCCGGGGAGCGCGAGACCTTCCGCACCTCCGAGTACATCGCCTACTACCGCCGCGTACGGACGCGCTTCCTCAGCGCGATCGACGAGTCGCCGGAAACCTACCCGTGGCCTTGCGAGCAGTGCCCGGTGTGCGTCTGGCGTCACGAGTGCTACAAGCGGCTCGTGAGCGACGACAACCTGGTCCTCGTCGCGGGTCTGGGCCGGTCGCACGCCGATCGCCTCACGGCAGGCGGGATCGGCCGGCTCGAGGATCTCGGCGGCGCCGCTTCCGGGCGAGCCGTCGGGGATCTGCGGCCGGAGACCTTCGAGGCGCTCCGGCACCAGGCAGAGCTTCAGCTTCACCACCGCCGCACCGGCAAGCACCGGGTGGACTTCCTTCCGGCCGAGGCAGGCCGCGGGTTCCATCTTCTTCCGGAGCCGTCGCGCGGGGACGTCTGGCTCGACCTCGAGGGACATCCCTTCTATGAGCCCGCGCGCGGCCTGGAATACCTCTTTGGATATTGCTACCGGGGGGAGAGCGGCGAGGCGCTCTACGAGGCAATCTGGGCGACGGACCGCGTGAAAGAGAAGGAGGCGTTCGAGCGCCTCGTGGATTGGATCGTCGAGCGACGGCGCCGTTTCCCGACGATGCACGTCTATCACTACGCGAACTACGAGCGGACCGCCCTCACCCAGCTCATGGGACTGCATGGCACCCGGGAAGACGAGATCGACGATCTTCTCCGCGGCCAGGTGCTCGTCGACCTCTACCGCGTGACCCGGCAGGCGCTCCGAGCTTCCGTGGAGAGCTACTCGCTCAAGAAGGTGGAGGCGCTGTATGGGTTTGAGCGAAAGGCCAAGGTATCCGGGGGGGACGAGTCGACGGTGCTGTTCCATCTCTGGCTGGAGTGCGGCGATCCCTCCTTGCTCCAGGCGATCGGGCTCTACAACGAAGAGTACTGCAGATCGACCCTGGCGTTGCACGAGTGGCTTCTCACCCGACGGCCCGCCTATCTCCCATGGCGCCCCCCGCCGGCCGAGAATGAGGTCAAGGAGGCAGTACAGGCAGCCGCCGAGGAGCAGGAGCGCGTCCAGGGGCAGCTGCTCGCGCGATCGACGGAGGCAGGCGACCCTTCGTTGCTTCTGGCGCAGCTTCTCGACTACCACCGGCGCGAGGCCCGGCCCGAGTGGTGGAAGTGGTACGACCGCCTGCAGCTGGATGAGCCCGAGCTGGTCGAAAACACCGCGACGATCGGCGGTTTGTCTCTGGTCGGTGAGCCGGTGTTGGAGAAGCTTTCCTTCATCTACAGCCTCTCCTTCCCTCCGCAAGATCACAA
>JBKJXM010000100.1:0-9225 GCA_046716305.1 Candidatus Eiseniibacteriota bacterium | reverse complement strand
TTCGCTGTCGCATCGCGCCCATTATAGAGAAGGTGGCGGCTCGGGGTGGAATTCGGTGGTTCAGCTTACGGCTTTGAAGACCGATCATTCAGACGGCCTCGAGGATTCGCGTCTCGGGGTGAAGATTCGGGAGAATCTATTGGCAGATAAGGGATTAGGCCCTGATGGAGCGGCCCCACGCCGGAAAGTCTTCGTCGTGGACGACGAGGAGATGGTCCGCACCGTGGCCGCGGAGCTTTTGCGCCACCTGGGCTACGACGTGGACCTGGCCTCGAGCGGTGAAGAGGCGGTGGCCCGCATCAAAGGCGGGGCGCGCCCCGACTGCGTCCTCCTCGACATCGTGATGCCCGGGATCGGAGGCGCCGAGGCGCTACGCCAGATTCACGCGCTCGCGCCCGAAATTCGGGTCGTGATTTCGAGTGGGTTCACCGACCGCATCTCGGCGGATTCGCTGGCCGACGAGGGCGCGTCGGCAATCATCACCAAACCGTATCGCATGGAGGTGCTGGGCTCGCGGCTGAAGGAGATCCTGGGTTAATTCGGGCAGCCTGCTACGCCTTGGGGAGCGTGACGCCCTTCTGTCCCTGGTACTTCCCCCCGCGATCCTTGTACGACGTGCTGCAGACCTCATCCGCTTCGAAGAAGAGCATCTGCGCTACGCCCTCGTTGGCGTAGATCTTGGAGGGCAACGTGGTCGTGTTGGAAAACTCCAAGGTCACGTGCCCTTCCCACTCGGGCTCCAAGGGCGTTACGTTCACTATTATGCCGCAATTCCGGACGAAGACTCCCGACTCGAGTCCGAAGTTCCCCGCCTCGGGAACGGTGAGGCAGTACGTATCGTGTTCACCGGGGAGTTCGCGAACCCCTGTGACCCGATGATTGCGGCAGATCCGACGAGCGATCTCAGCCTGCGCACTGCGTCGTGTGCCGTCATCTTTCTCCCACGCACAGCGCATGAGGGCCGACTGGCGCAGTCGCTCCGCTGGGTTGGCAAAACGACGAAGACTGGCTACCCGATGCGCTTCACGCGTTGCCGGACTCGGATTTTGGCGTCCCTCCAGCACCCGCGCCCGAATCTCCGCGTAGCGCGCATCGCTCCAGAACTCTAGCGCGCGGTGCGACTGCGCCTGACTGTAGCGCTCGCGCCAAAGGGGGTCTTGAGAGAGCCGCGCCAGGGACGACCGTATTGCTTCGCTATGTTCAACGCTGTCGAAATCGTCCCCATAGGTCTCTGAGTTGTGCATCCGAATGTGTTCCGAGGCCGGCATTCGTTCGATATTTGACGGCTTGTTGTTGCGGCGGTTGAAGTCGATGTGATGACGGTGCGTCTCGACTCGATCTTCGTAGATGCCGTGGCACACGTTCCATTCGTCGGCGAGGCGGTGCGTGGGATACAAATGGCCGTTGATTGGCTGGTACACCATCTCGTAGCCCCGCCGCAGATCTCGGTAGAGGGGCATCAGCGAATCGCCTGTACGGAGAGCCCCTGCGGCTGCCTCACGGCCGTCCCGGCGAAGGAACACGTGATCGGGAGTGGCCTTGACGTGCTCCCCGTTATCCAGGGTCACTTCGACGAGCGAATCCCTCCCGATGAAGCGCGGTGCGTCGAGAAGGCTCACGATCACCCGTCCGTTCGGCCCGATGCTGTAACCCCAGAACAGCGCCCCAGCCTCGTGGCGGCGCGCCATCTCTTCCAGCGTCGGCGCACTGCCATCGACCAGGGCCACGCGCGTGTCCGCACTGAAGCAACGTGCATACGTACTCTTCCCTAAACAAATCGTCAGCACGCTGCGTGGGATGCGGAAGTATTCGATGGTGCGAGCAAGCGCGAAGGAGTTCGGCGGGATGATGCAGACGTCGGCCAGGACATCGACGAAGCTCTTCTCATCGAACCTCTTGGGATCGACGATTGTCGAGTTGATGTTGGTGAAGACCTTGAACTCTCTGGCGCAGCGGACGTCGTACCCGTAGCTGGATGTGCCGTAGGAGATGATCCGCCCGTTGTCCGAGCCGCGAACCTGATCGGGCTCGAACGGCTCGATCATCTTCATTTCGGCGGCCATGCGCCGGATCCAGTTGTCGGACTTGATGCTCATGGCTGGTGGTAGGCTCGGCCCCGCGCCGCCGCGACCTACGTCGCGACCGCCTTGGGGGCGCCGCCGAACGCCGACGCGAAGTCGCGCGCGAACTGATCGTACGGGCGCGGCTTCTTCCCCGTGATCCGCTCGAACCCGTCGGTCATCTCGCAATCGCGTCCGCTGCCGTAGTTCAGCGTGAGGTCGAGATAGGCATCCGCGAGCCACTCCGGCAGCTTCCCCCGCAGTCCTTCCCGAAACGCTTCGGGCGGCACGTCCATATATCGCACCGGCCGATCCAGCGCGACGCTCAGTTTCTCGGCGACCTGGGTCTGCGTGAGCGCCTCGGGGCCAGTGAGGTCGTACATGCGCCCGCTGTGGCCGTTGGCGGTGAGCACGGCCGCGGCCGCCAGCGCCACGTCCCGGTTGTCGATCATGGGAATCGCGCCGTCCGACGCTCCGTAGATCACGCCGTCCGACGCCACCGTGGCAGCGTGGAAGAGCGTGTTCTGAAAGAACGCGTGAGGACGGAGGATGGTGAACGAGAGGCCGGAGCGGGAAAGCCGCTCGTCCACCTCACCGTGCACACGAAGCAGGAGCGGGGTCGAGCTCTGACTGGCGCTGTGGGCGGAAAGACGGACCACGTGCCGGATGCCAGTCCGCTTCGCCGCTTCGATCGCGTTCCCGTGGAGCGTATCCACGTCCGGATCGGGCGACGAGACCAGGAAGAGCTTGTTCGCGCCACGGAACGCGGGGTCGAGCGTGGCGGGGCGCGTCAGATCCCCTACGACGACTTCGACGCCCGCGCCGTTCAGACCCTTGACGCGCGCGGGATCCCGCACGAGGGCGCGGACTCTGATGCCGCGGGTCGAGAGCAGGCGCACCACTTCGCCGCCTGTCCGGCCGGCCGCGCCGGTGACGATGACCATGAGAATCCCTCCTGATGCTTTGGGATGGGTGGGGGAGGCAGGTTCAGCATCGGGGGGAGCGCGCCGGAATTCAAGCGAGATATTCCGGCGCGCCAGATGCGGGATCCGCCCGCGTGTGCCCCTTAGCGCAATAACGCGTGGGTAACCCCCACGTACAGATTCGCCTCCGACACGAGCTGAATCCCGTTCACGCGCTGGTAAACCGGGAGCTGGACCAGCGCGGTGATGGAGGTCAGTCGCCCCGCGTCGATGCGCACTCCCGGCGTGACGAAAAGGGCCGTCCCGCCAGTGTTGTTCGCCTCCGCGCTGAAATTCCCGACGTCATCCTTGGCGCGCACCTTGAAGTTGGTCTGAAGCAGTACAGATCCCCAGGTGGTCGCGGGGATCTCGGTGGCCAGGTGAGCGGCCAACTCGCTCCCGATTTGATAGCGCTCGGTGCCGCGGCCGTTCCACCGGCCGTTCACGCTCAAGCGAACGGGCATTCCGCCTTGGTCTGCAGGGCCCAATCCCGAGAGGCGCCACTCGGCGCCGAGACCGGCCAGAAAATCCCACGAGCCGGTGCCCGGGCGGGCCGAGGGCTCCGGCTGGTCCCCGTCCACCTCCTCCACGTTCCGGAGTCCCGTCGGCGCCTTGACCCCGGCGCTCGCGAAGAAGCGGGCGCGGCCCTCCTCCGCTCCGAAGCGACGCGTCGCGGAGGTCTCGAGATCGCCCACGCCCTGGTAGTTCCAGCGTAGGTACTCGGGGACGCCCATATGGTTGTGGATGTGCTCGTGGGTGCGATTCACGTATGGCAAGGACGCCGAGAAGGACCACGGTGCCGCGGGGCGGTAGCCCACACGCGCGGTCGTGACGCGGTTTACGGTCCGGACCTCGTCGTGATGGCCCGGGATGGCGCCGACCGAGGCGCTGTGCGTGCCGACGCGCGGCTGGTTCTGGTCGCTGTACTGCTCCGAAATCTCGAACGACAGCATCGAATCGTCCCAGCGGGCCGTGTGGTCCACGGGGCAATTCTCCGAGCCGCAGCTCGCGGCCGCGCGCTGTGGCGCGATGGCAAGCGGCAGCAACAGGGCAAACAGCGCGACGAGTGCCGCGTACACGTGACGCACGGGGATACCTCCTCCGATTTCTGGTGCGACGGTGATGTGAACGGGGGCGACGGAGGTGCGGGGCTATCCCCGGGGAGGAGGCGCGAGCGGCTCGTGGGGGATCGAAGTGGGCGAAGCAGGGCTCGCTACGGCGAGGCGATCATCCGTAGGCGCGGCCAGCGCGACGGTAGCGGCGGCGTGGAGCGCGGGATCGAGCGTCGGCGTCACTGCTCCCGGGGCCGAATGTCCGCAGCCGGCGGCGCGCAGGCATGCCGTACCTTCCGCGGCCGTGGCGCCAGTCCCGCAGACCGCCCCGGTAGCGCAGTGCTCCTTCACCGGCGAGCAGCAGGCCATCCTTTCCGGACCCGGGCAGCAAGCGGCGTGGGCCGCTTGGCCCGCGGCGGGCAAGGCGGGAAG
Source organism: Candidatus Eiseniibacteriota bacterium (assembly GCA_046716305.1). GTDB lineage: Bacteria > Eisenbacteria > RBG-16-71-46 > SZUA-252 > SZUA-252 > DASQJL01. The sequence goes on along the minus strand of JBKJXM010000100.1, from coordinate 4,719 downwards.
AAGGAACTGGGCCCCGACGAACAGGGCCGTCGCGAAAACCGCAATGAAGCGCCGCATATAGGGGACAGTCTAGCACGCTGGCAGCGCCCTCCCGGACGACGCCCCGGCGGCGCTTGACCACCGCTCCCCCGGGTGCCAGAGTGGTCGGCTCCACTCTCCAAGGGAGACTCATGGCGCAGGTTCGGACAATCGCAGTGATCGGCGCGGGCGTGATGGGGCGCGGCATCGCCCTGGTTTCCGCGCTGGCCGGCTTCGCCACGCGCGTCATCGAGACGAATGCGCCCGCCGCGCACTCCGCGCGAACGGAGCTGGAGAAGATCCTGGCACGTGGCAAGGAGAAGGGCGAATGGGACGACGCCGCTCTCGCCACCGCGCGCCGCGGGCTCCAGTGGTCGGCGGGGCTCGAGGGCGCCGCGGGAGCGGACCTGGTCATCGAGGCGGTGCCCGAGCAGATCGCGCTCAAGGCGGAGATTTATCGCGGAATCGCACCACACTTGGCGCCCCAGGCCGTGATCGCGACCAACACGTCGTCCCTGAGCATTACCGAGCTGGCCTCGACTTCAGACCGGCCCGACCGCTTCGTGGGCATGCACTTCTTCAACCCGGTTCACCGGATGCGCCTGGTGGAGCTGATCCGCGGACTCGAGACCTCCGACCAAGCGCTGACGACAGCCGATGAAGTCTCGCGCGCCATGGGCAAGGAGACGGTGCTCGTGCGCGAATCCCCCGGCTTCGTGACCTCCCGCGTGAACGTGCTGATCGGGAACGAGGCGTTCCACATGCTGGAATCGGGCGTGGCCTCGGCGCGCGACATCGACAAGGCGCTGAAGCTGGGGCTGAATCACCCGATGGGACCGTTCGAGCTGGTCGACCTGGTGGGCCTGGACACGCGGCTCAGCATCCTAGAGTATTTACACCGCTCCCTCGGGGAGCGCTTCCGCCCCAATCCGCTCCTGATCCAATACGTCAAGGCAGGCCGTCTGGGACGGAAAGTCGGCCGCGGCATCTACGATTATCCCAAGTAGGATGGAGAGCCCATGACCCCCAGCGACACGATTCCCGCCACCCTTCTCGCGTCGGGCGGACGCATGCTGATCGGCGGCGAGTGGCGCGACGCGGCTTCCGGCAAACGCTTCCGCACCGTGAATCCCGCGACGGCCGAGCCAATCCTGGACGTGGCCGAGGGGGACGCCCCCGACGTAGACCTGGCGGTGCGCGCGGCCCGCGCGGCGCTGGACGGTCCGTGGGGAAAGATGTCGGCGTCCGAGCGCGGCACGCTTCTCTGGAAGCTGAGCGACTTGATCCAGAAGAACACCGACGAGATCGCGCGGCTGGAGACGCTGGATACCGGAAAGCCGATCGCCGAGTCCTCGCGCATCGACGTCCCGCTGACTGTGGATGTGTTCCGCTATTTCGCGGGCGCGGCGACCAAGCTCGAGGGGAGCACCATCCCCGTGAGCGGTCCCTTCTTCAACTACACGCTCCGCGAGCCGATCGGCGTGGTGGGGCTGATCGTCCCGTGGAACTTCCCGCTTCTGATCGCGGCGCGGAAGGTCGCGCCCGCGCTGGCGGCGGGAAACGCCGTGGTGCTGAAGCCCGCCGAGGAGTCGCCGCTCACCGCGCTCCGCCTGGGGGAGCTGGCGCTGGAAGCCGGCTTCCCGCCCGGCGCGCTGAACGTGGTGCCCGGGTTTGGCCCGACGGCGGGCGCCGCGCTGGTGGCGCACCCGGGCGTGGCAGGGATCGCCTTCACGGGCGAGACCTCGACCGGCCGGCTGATCATGCAGAACGCGTCCAAGACGTTGAAGAAGGTGTCGCTCGAATTGGGCGGGAAGTCGCCGAACATCGTGCTCGAGGACGCGGACATGGACGCCGCCGCGCGCGCGGCGATGGCCGCCATCTTCTACAACAAAGGCGAGGTCTGCACGGCGGGGTCGCGGCTCTTCGTCGCGAAGGGCGCGCACCAGGCGTTGCTCGAGAGAGTGGTGGAGCGCGCGGGAAAGCTGGTCCAGGGCGATCCGCTCGATCCGAAGACGCGCCTGGGGCCCCAGATCTCCGAGGCGCAGGTGGACCGGATTCGCCGCTACGTGGAGACCGGCACCAAGGAGGGCGCGCGGCTCACGCTGGGCGGCGAGCCCGCTCGCGTCGGAGACGGGCGCGGCTACTTCTGGAAACCGACCATCTTCGAGGGCGTGCGGAACGACATGACGATCGCGCGCGAGGAGATCTTCGGCCCCGTGCTGGCCGTCATCGACTTCGACTCGTTCGACGACGCCATCGCGATGGCCAACGACTCCGCGTACGGACTGGCCGCGGCGGTGTGGACGCGTGACGTGAAGCGCGCGCACCAGGCCGCGCGCAAGCTGCAGGCCGGCACCGTGTGGATCAACACGTACAACATGTACGACGCCGCTTCGCCGTATGGCGGCACCAAGGAATCGGGGTTCGGCCGCGAATCGGGGATGGCCGGACTGGATTTCTACACCCAGACGAAGAGCGTCTGGGTGGACATCTCCTGACGAGGCCGGCCGCTCCATCGGCGCCGCCCACAACGCCATGACCGAAGTCCTCGTCGAACGGCGCGGCCCGATCGCGCTCCTCACGCTGAACCGCCCCGAAGTCCTGAACGCGCTCACCGTCTCCCTGGCGAAGTCGCTCGCGGGAGCCGTCGAAGAGATGGCGGGCAGCCAGGACGTGCGCGTCATCGTGGTGACGGGCTCCGGGCGCGCCTTCTCCTCGGGCGGCGACATTGGTTTCATGAAGGGCGTCGTGGACAAGGGCGCGCGCTTCGAGGATTTCCAGCCGCTCGTCGGCGGCGGACCGACCGTGGTGCGTGCCATCACGCACGCTGAGAAGCCGGTGTTGGCCGCGGTGAACGGAGCCGCGGCGGGCGGCGGCATGAGCTTGGCCCTGGCCTGCGACGTGCGGTGGGCCGCGGAGGGAGCGCGATTCGCCCAGTCGTTCGTGAAGATCGGGCTCCACCCCGACTGGGGGGCGCTCTACACGCTGCCCCGACTCTTCGGCGTGTCGCGCGCGCTCGAATTGATGTGGACGGGCGATCTGGTCGACGCCGCCGACGCGGAGCGTATGGGTCTGGTGAGCCGCGTCCTCCCCGCCGACCGGCTGCTACCGGAGATGCTCGCCTACGCGGAGCGGCTCGCGCGCGGCCCCGCCGTCGCCATCGCCGAGATCAAGCGCTCCATGCGCGCCGCGCTCCACGACACCCTGGAAGAAGCGCTGGCCCGGGAGCTGGCCGCGCAGGAAAAGTGCTGGGGCACCGCGGACGCGAAGGAAGGGTTCCGGGCTTTCATGGAGAAACGGGATCCGCGGTTCGAAGGGCGCTGAACCGCCCCCGGGCGTAGAGGCTGGCGCAGTCACCCGGGAGGGGGTAAGCTCCGGGTCTGACTGACTCATAGGACCCCGGAGGAACCAACCGTGACCCCTGAAACCATGGCCGCGCCAGGCGGCCTCTGCACCTACCGCACCGAAAGCGGCGTCGCCGTGCTCGAGCTGTGCGACCCGCCCGCCAATACCTACACGCACGAGATGATGCGCGCCCTGGACGACGCGATCTTGAAGGCGCGGTTCGACGAGGGCGTTCATGTCATCGTGATCCGCGGCGCCGGCGACAAGTTCTTCTGCGCGGGCGCGAACATCAAGATGCTCCAGACTGCGAATCCCGTCTTCAAGTACTACTTCTGCCTCCACGCGAACGAGACGCTGAACCGGCTGGAGCAGACGCCCAAGCTGGTGATCGCGGCGCTGAACGGCCACACCGTCGGCGGCGGGCTGGAGATCGCGATGGCCGCCGACATTCGGATCGCCAAGAAGGGCGCCGGCAAAATCGGCCTCCCTGAGGTGACTCTGGGCGTGCTGCCGGGCACCGGTGGGACGCAGCGGCTGGGGCGCCTGGTCGGAAAGGCGCGCGCGATCGAGCTGATGGCGACGGGCGCGACCTTCTCGTTCGAAGAGGCCGAGCAGTACGGCCTGGTCAACCACGTGTGGGACGCCGAGGGCTTCGACGCCAAGATCATGGAGTACGCGCGCCAGTTCACGCCGCCCAACAAGGCGGCCAAGGCGGTCGGGCGCATCAAGCGCTCGGTGCAGTCGGGGCTGGAGGCTGCCTTCAGCGAGGGGCTGGCCATCGAGCGTGAGCTGCAGCAGCAGCTCTTCCAGAGCGAGGACGCGAAGGAGGGCTTGACCGCCTACGTCGAGAAGCGGCCGCCCAAGTTCACCGGCAAGTAGCCGGGCCCGCGTGAACCCGCCGGTCGCTCCCCGCGAGCGGATGGTGCTTCGCGCGGCGCGCGAGATCAAAGAGGGGGAGACCGTGTTCGTGGGAACGCGGCTCCCCCTCCTCGCGTATCTGGTCGCGAAGAAGGTGCACGCCCCCGGCGCGGTCGCGCTCTACGAGAACGGGCTCGTGCGCGAGGAAGCGGCGCGCGAGCTTCTGTTCACGATGGGCGATCCGCCCAACATCCTGGGCGCCACCATGGCCTCGACCACCCTCGACGTGATGGGGATGCTGTCCGCGGGGCGCGTGGACCTGGGGCTTCTGGGCGGCGCCGAGGTCGACCGCTACGGCAACCTGAACTCCACCGAAGTGCGCGCTCCGGACGGAACGCTGACGCGGCTCCCCGGGAGCGGCGGCGCGGCCGACATCCTGTCGCTCGCGCGGCGGAGCGTGATCCTCATGCCTCAGGAGAAGCGGCGCTTCGTGCCGCG
>JBKJXM010000099.1:0-9673 GCA_046716305.1 Candidatus Eiseniibacteriota bacterium | reverse complement strand
CCCCACGAGCATCCGCCAGATCAACGAGCACTTCGCGGTCTTCGTGCCGCGCGCGCGCGTGATGGACGCGGTGACCGGCACCGATTGGGAGGGAACGGGCGTCGCCCCGGACGTCGAGGTGCCGGCGGACGAAGCGCTGCTGGTAGCCCATCGCAGCGTGCTGCAGGCGTTCCGGGCGGAAGAGACGACAGCCAACCGGGGGCTCGACGAGGTGATTGGCACGCTGGCGGCGCAGCTCGAAACGGTCCGCCGCGACCGTCAGTGACCCGATCTCGCGCGCCTGGAAGCGGGCGCGTCCACGCTCCACCGGGAGCGGCTCGACCTGGCCGCCCTCGGCCGGCACACCGTCGAGCGCTTCGAGCCGCGGTTCCGGGAAGCGGGGCTCAAGCTGGCGTGGATCGAGCCGCCGGGGCCCGCGTGGATCGAAGCGGACGGGCGCCGAATGGAGCAGGTGCTGGAAAATCTCCTCAACAACGCGCTCCGCTACGTCCCGCGCGGTGGCCGCGTGGAGGTGTCGCTCACGCCCGCCAAAACCAGCTCAGGAACCGGGGCGCGGCACGCGCTCCACGTCGCCGACGACGGACCGGGGATTCCCCAGGGCGAGATGGGACACGTCTTCGAGCGCTTCTACCGCCCGGAGGGAATCGGCCGGCCGGCATCCGCCGACGGCAAGGGGTCGGGCCTGGGGCTTGCGATCGTGAAGGAGATCGTGGAGAGGCACGGCGGTACCGTGCGGGCCGAATCGAACGACCCGCACGGCCTCCGCATCATCGTCGAGCTGCCGGCCGCCTGACCGAGCCGCCGTCGGCCGGACCGGGCCTAGTTTCCCGCGCCGGTCGGCGCCGCGGAAGCGGCCGGTGGCGCGGCCGGGGTCCCGGAGGACGTCCGACCCTCGGCCAGCCATTCATCGAACGCCTTGAAGTCGTAGTCCCTTCCCAGGAACGACCGGACCGACTCGCGCGCCGGACGGCTCCCGCCCGGGCGCAGGACCTCGTCCCGATAACGCTTCGCGATCGCGGGGTCGAGCAGGTCCGCCTTGTTGAAGGCGCTGAACATGTCCTTGGCGATCACCATCGACCACTCGTACGTGTAATAGACCGCCGAGTAGCCGTCGAGATGCCCGAAGGAGCACTGCATGTGCGTGCCGGGCATCGAGGGCACGGGCGTGTAGCGCGGCTCGGCCGCGGCCACCACCTCGTCGGTGTTCACCTCGGGCGCCGGGCGGTTGTAGATGTTGAGCGAGACCGCGGAGTAGAAGGTCTGGGTCGCGTAGGACATCGCGCGGCCGAACGCGTCGGCGCGGCGCATCTTCTCCACCATCGCGGTCGGGATCGGCTGGCCGGTCTGGTAGTGCTTCGCGAACGTCGGAAGCACCTTGAGGTCCCACGTCCACTCCTCGAGGAGCTGCGAGGGGGCTTCCACGAAGTCGCGCTCGGTGGCCGTGCCGGAGACCGGCTCCCACCGCCCCTGGCCGCCGAAGACGGTGTGGATCAGGTGGCCGAACTCGTGGAAGAAGGTCTCCACGTCGGAGTGCTCCATCAGGCCCGGGTCCCCGGGCTTGTTCCCCGGGAAGTTACAGACCAGCGCGGCTTCGGGAACCTGGACGCCGGCCGAGCCCGAGCGGATTCCGAAGCGGGCGGCGTGATTGTATTTCCCGGGCCGCGGGTGGAGATCCAGGAAGAAGCGTCCGAGCAGCTTCTTCCCTTCGTAGACCTCGTAGGCTTCCACCGACGGATCCCAGACCGGCACGGCGACCTTCTTGTACGTCACGCCGAACATACGGGACGTCACGTCGAACACACCCTGCTTCACGTTCGTGAACACGAAGTAGGGTCGCGCCGCCTGCGGATCGAAATCGTAGTCGCGCTTCCGGATCAGGCGCCCGTAGTACGACACCTCCCACCGGTTCACGGCGGTGGCGGTGGGATCGTCCTCCTGCTTCCGCTTCAGATACATCGCGTACTCCTCACCGGCGCGCTTCATGGTGAGGTCGTTCAGCCGCTGGATGAAGTTGGAGGCGTTCCGCGCGTTTCCGATCATCTTGTTCTCGGTGATGTACTCGGCCCAGTTGGGGTACCCCAGGATGCGGGCGAGCTGCCAGCGCTTGGAGATCAGCGAATCCAGCACCGCCATGTTGGCCGGATAGCCGCGATTCTGGTCCTCGAACATGAGGCGGCGCCGCACGTCCGACTTCTTGGCGTAGCGGATCACGGGGAAGAGGTCGGGATACTCGATCGAGATCCGGATCTTTCCGTCCGGGCCGGGCGCGTGGGACTGGATGAAGTCGGCGGGCAGCCCTTCCAGGTCGGCGACCGAGTCCACCAGGATGAAGCGCGAGTCGTTCCGGATGTTCTTGTCGAAATCCTGGCCGGTCTGCGTGAGCTGCTGGAGCAGGTCGGCGATTTGCTTCCGGGTGGCGTCGTCCTTATCGACTCCGGAGCGGCGGAACTCCGAGAGTGTGCGCTCCACGAAATACTTGGTCGGGGCGTCCGCCTTCTTCAGATCTACGGCGCGCAGCGCGTCGTAGACCTTGCGGTTCAGGCTGATATCGTCCAGGAACTTGGTCGCGATCCGGGTCTGGTTCTCGGCCTCGACCCGAAACACCGAGTCGGGGTGGACCGACTCCATGAGGTTCGCCTGGTAGGCCGCGTTCTCCGCGTGGACCATCATGTCGTTGTAGGGGACCAGCGTGTTGTCGACGGTCCGCTTCCCCCGGACCAGAAGCATCCGGTCGAGCGCGCCCTTGGCCAGCCGGAGCTCTGCCTGCGAGCCATCCTTGTACGCGGCGACGCTCGGCTTGTCGCTGTAGAAGAAGGGGGGCTGTTTCTCGGACTTGGCTTCTCCCGGCGCGTAGAGCGCGGGCAGGAGCGCGGCCGTGATCGCGAAAGCCGTGAGCGCCTTCAAGATCGGCTGCCTCTGGAGCGGGCGTCTGGACATGGGTCCTCCTCGAATGAAGCGGTACGTGGGGTCGGTAGAGTTATACCTTAGTACAGACGATCCGCGCTCCCGGTTCGGTGAATGCGTTTGTCACCGTCGCTTCCGTCCTCGTCCTCATCCTCCTGCTTGCCCCGCATCATCTCGTGCCGGGCAAACCAGATACCGGGCAGCATGGGGAGCCACAGGGTGAGCCCGCGAAAGAGCAGCGTACCGGTCAGGGCGGCCTCCAGCGGCACTCCCAGGTAGCGCAGGGCCGCGACCGAGCCCGCTTCGAAGGAGCCGACCCCGCCGGGCAGGAGGCTCAGAGTGCCCGCGATCGAAGCCAGGACGAAGCTGGTGTACGCCACGTGGAACGTCGTGGGGTGGCCGATCGCGCTGAGGAGGAAGTCCAGCGTCAAGCCGTCGAGGACGATGATCCCGAGCTGGAGCGCGATCGATTCCAGGAAGAGCATCGGGTGGCGGAGCGTGGAGTCGGGCGCCTCTTCCATGGCGCGGATGGCTTTCTCGAGCCCCGGGATGCGCGAGAGCCACCGGGGCCGCGTGCGCCGCCCGCCGTACGCCATCCAGAGGATCAGCACCGGCATCGCCGTCGCGTAGATCGCGAACAGGGTGACCAGGACGACGATCGTCCGCGACATGCCGTGGCGCATCCAGAGATAGACCACGACCCAGGCCACGGCCATGGCGTAGGACGCGTAAAACGCGAGGGTGTTCACGACGACGGCCGCGGTCGCCACGCCGCGCGCCACGCCGCGCCGTTCGAGCGCGCGCACCACCAGGACGCTGCCGCCCAGCCCGCCCGACGGCACCACCTGGTCCACGAAGAGCTTCGCCAGCCCCAGCGGCACGAGCCCCATCAGGGGGCGGCTGACTCCGGACGCCTTGATCCCGCGCTGCAGCGCGGCCGCGGCGCAGAGATAGGTGCCGATCTGGAGCAGCAGGGCGCCGAGGAGATAGGCAGGTTCCGCGCGCTGCATGATCTCGCCGAAGCGCTCCCACTCCACCTGGCGCAGGGCGAAGATCGCAAGCCCCACGAGCAGCAGCGTCCCGGGAAGCCAGCGGAGAAGGCCGATCCAGCGTCGTCCCGCCATGGGGGGCGATCCTACAGGCCCGGGAACGCGGGTAAAAGCCAGAACCCGGCGTTTGCGGGTTCCCGCGGGCATTTCCTGGACAGCCGCTCTCGCGCGGATGTATACCGGTCGGCATTGGACGCAACCCCCTTAGCGCGCGATCGAAAGATCCTCTACGCGGGCGCGTTCCTGCGCGCCCTGGCCACGGGGATGATCGGAGTCCTGATCGGGATCCACCTCGCCCGCTCCGGCTTCGACGCGGCCGGGATCGGCGCCGTGGTGACGGCGGGACTCTCGGGCGCGGCCGCCGCGGCCCTCCTGGTCACGCTCGCGGGGGACCGCCTCGGCCGCCGGAAGACGCTCGTCTTTCTGTCGCTCCTCGGGGCGGCGGGGGGCGCGGTCGTGGCGCTCGCTTCCGATCCCGTGCTGATCGGCGCGGCCGCGTTCCTGGGCATGCTGAACGGCATGGGCCGGGACCGCGGCGCGTCGATGATCCTGGACCAGGCGATCCTCCCCGCGACGGCGCCTCCCGAGCGGAGGACCGCGGTCTTCACCTGGTACAACGTGGTCCAGGACGCCGGCCACGCGATCGGAGCCTTGGCGGCCGGGCTGCCGGCGCTGCTCCGCGCCGCCGATCTCCCGGAGATGGTATCCCTGCGCGCGGCGGTGGGCGCGTACGCGCTCCTCCTCGCGGTCACGGCGCTTCTCTATCTCCGCCTCACGCCGGAGGTCGAGGCCGCGGAGCCCGCGCGCCGCGTGCACATGTCGCCCGAGTCGCGCCGCATAGTGACGCGCGGCTCGGCCCTCTTCGCCCTGGACAGCCACGGGGGCGGATTTTTTACCAGCGCGCTCCTCTCCTACTTCTTCTACGTGCGCTTCGGCATCGGCGAGGAGGCGATCGGCCTCCTCTTCTTCGGCGCGCGCGTGCTGAACGCGGCGTCGCACGTGGGAGCGGCCTGGCTGGCGAAGCGCATCGGCCTGGTGAACACGATGGTCTTCACCCACATCCCATCGAGCCTCCTCCTCCTGACCGTGCCCTTCGCCCCCAATTTCCCCACGGCCGCGGCGCTCTTCCTTCTCAGAGAAGGGCTGGTGGAGATGGACGTGCCAACCCGGCAGTCCTACGTCATGGCGGTCGTGCGCCCCGAGGAGCGGACGGCGGCCTCGGGGATCACGCATCTGGTGCGGCTTGCGATGTGGGCGGTGGCGCCGGCGTTCGCCGGGCTCCTCATGCGCGGCACGTCCATGGGGGCGCCGCTGGTCATCGGGGCGGGGATGAAGATCGTCTACGACGTGCTTCTCTACAGAGCCTTCCGCCACGTCCGGCCGCCCGAGGAGGGGGCCGGACCGGCGTAGGGGACTCGCGCGGCCGTGGGCGGCCGGCGCGCGGCCGGCGCGCGGCGCTAGGGTTTCTTGACGAAGTCGAGCGCCGCCGAGTTCATGCAGTAGCGAAGCCCGGTCGGCTTCGGGCCGTCGTCGAAGACGTGGCCCAGGTGCGACTCGCAGCGGGCGCAGCGCACTTCGTCGCGCTCCATGCCGAGAGTGTTGTCCTTGCCCACCTCCACGTTCTCCGCGGCGATCGGCTTCCAGAACGAGGGCCAGCCGGTGCCCGACTCGAACTTGGTGTCGGAGTTAAAGAGGTCGTTGCCGCAGGCCACGCAGCGGTATATCCCCTTCTCGTGATTGTTCCAGTAGGCGTGCGCGAACGCGCGCTCCGTGCCGGCCTGCCTCGCGACGCGGTACTGCTCGGGCGTGAGCTGCTTCTTCCAGTCGGCTTCGGACTTGGTGACCTTCTCGGTCATGACGAACCTCCCCTTCGAGGCGGAATAGACGCGGATGGCCGCGCTCCCTTTCTTGCCCTTCTCCGAAGCCCGCGCGGCCTCTGCCTTGGGCGGCGCGGTCGACGCGGCGGGCGACCGGGCCAGCCAGGCGGCGGCGAAAGCGGCGGCGAAGGCCACGCCCAGAAACGCGGCGCGGGTGAAAGGCTGCTTACCTGCGGGTGTGGGCGGCTCGAGCGGTCGCGTCATGAATTCTCCTTTCACCCCTCACTACGTAATACGCATCGAATATGTGACCTGAGTATACGTCCGCGACGCTTCCGCCACCGGTCGCGCGCCAAACGTGATATAGATTCCGCAACGCGCCAATCGGGTGCGTGAGACGAGGAGGACGCACCTTCGATGACGCCTCTCCGCCGGCCCGCCCTGCTCGCCCTTGAAGACGGTACCTTATTTAACGGCATAAATTTCGGACGCTTCGGTGAGACTTCAGGCGAAGTGGTCTTCAACACCGCGCTCTGCGGCTACCAGGAAGTCCTGACCGATCCCTCCTACCGTGGTCAGATCGTGACGATGACCTACCCGCACATCGGGAATTACGGGATCAACCGGGAGGACGTGGAGTCGTCGCGCCCCCAGGTGGCGGGCTTCGTCGTACGCGAGATCTCCACCGCCGCCAGCTCGTGGCGCGCCTCCGGCGAGCTGAACGGCTACCTGGCGGAGGAGGGGATCGTGGGGATCAGCGAGATCGACACGAGGAAGCTGACGCGCCACCTCCGGAGCCGCGGGGCCTGCCGCGGAGTGATCTCGGCGGTGGATCTGGATCCCGCGTCGCTGGTGGCCAAGGCGCGCGGCGCGGCCGCCATGATCGGAGCCGACCTGGCGCGCGAGGTCACCTGTCCCGCGCCGTACCGCTGCGAGGGAGAGGGCACGGCGTCTCCGTTCCACGTGGTTGCCTACGATCTCGGCATGAAGCGGAACATCCTCCGCATGCTGGCCGGCGCGGGATGCGCCGTGACGGTGGTGCCCGCGACGACGCCCGCGTCCGAGGCGCTCGCGCTCGACCCGGACGGGATTTTCCTCTCGAACGGGCCGGGCGATCCGGAGGCCTGCGACTACGCGGTCGAGGCGGCGCGTGGACTCATGGCGTCGCGCCGGCCGGTGTTCGGGATCTGCCTGGGACACCAGATCCTGGGGCTCGCCTGCGGCGGGAAGACGTTCAAGCTCAAGTACGGCCACCGCGGCGGGAACCATCCCGTGCGGAACGTCGCGACCGGCCAGGTGGAGATCACGGCGCAGAACCACGGCTTCGCGGTGGACCCCGATCTCTTCGAGAACCCCGAGTACGTGCTGACCCACGTGAACCTGAACGATGGCACCGTCGAGGGCTTCCGGCACTGCGACCTCCCGGTCTTCTCCGTCCAGTACCACCCGGAGGCGAGCCCCGGGCCGCACGACAGCCACTACCTCTTCCGCGAGTTCATCGCGCGCATGGCGGAGAGCCGCGAGCTGTCCGCCGGGGCGCGGGTCTAGGCGTGCCGCGCGACGCGACGATCGGCTCGGTGCTGGTCATCGGCTCCGGCCCCATCGTGATCGGGCAGGCGTGCGAGTTCGACTATTCGGGCACGCAGGCCGTGAAGGCCCTCCGCGCCGAGGGGATCCGCGTCTCCCTCGTGAACTCCAATCCCGCGACGATCATGACCGACCCCGAGTACGCCGACCGGACCTACGTCGAGCCCCTGACGCCCGAGGTGCTCGAGGCGATCCTCGAGCGCGAGCGGCCGGACGCGGTGCTGCCGACCGTGGGAGGCCAGACCGCGCTGAACCTGGCCGTGACGCTCTCGCAGCGCGGCGTGTTCGAGCGGCTGGGCATACGGCTCATCGGCGCCAGCCGGCGCGCGGTGGAAGTGGGCGAGGACCGCCGCCTCTTCAAGGAGGCGATGGGCCGGATCGGCCTCGACGTGCCGCGAAGCTGCTTCGCGCGGACGCTGGAGGAGGCGCGGGAGGCGCTCCTAGAGACGGGGCTCCCCGCGGTGATCCGCCCCTCGTTCACGCTGGGCGGGACGGGCAGCGGCATCGCGTACAACGCCGAGGAGTTCGAGGACGTTGTCTCCCGCGGGCTTGTCCTCTCTCCTGTGCACGAGATCCTGGTCGATGAGTCGGTGATCGGCTGGAAGGAGTACGAGCTGGAGGTGATGCGCGACTGCGCGGACAACTTCGTGGTCGTCTGCTCCATCGAGAACTTCGATCCGATGGGGATCCACACCGGCGACTCGGTCACCGTGGCCCCCGCGCAGACCTTGACCGACCGCGAGTACCAGGTCATGCGCGACGCCGCGCGCGCGATCATCCGCGAGGTGGGCGTGGAGACGGGCGGCTCGAACATCCAGTTCGCCGTGGACCCCCTGTCCGGGCGGCTCGTGGTGATCGAGATGAATCCCCGTGTGTCGCGTTCCTCCGCGCTCGCAAGCAAGGCGACCGGATTTCCCATCGCGAAGATCGCGGCGCTTCTCGCGATCGGCTACCGCCTGGACGAGATCCAGAACGACATCACCCGCGTCACCCCCGCGTCCTTCGAGCCGGTGCTCGACTACGTGGTCGTGAAGATTCCGCGCTGGGCCTTCGAGAAGTTCCGGGACGCGAGCCCCCGGCTCGGGACGCAGATGAAGTCGGTGGGCGAGGTGATGGCGATCGGCCGCACGTTCAAGGAGGCGCTCCACAAAGGGCTGCGCGGCCTGGAGACGGGGCAGGGGTTCGGCGGGCGCGAGCTGGACGACGCGCGGATCCGCGAGAAGCTCCTCACGCCGGATCCCGACCGGATCCTGTACGTGAAGCGCGCGCTCGAGCTGGGCTGGACGCACGCCGACGTGCACCGCATGACCGGGATCGACATGTGGTTTCTCGACCAGATCCAGCAGATCGCCGACATGAAGGAGCGGCTGACGGTGCCCGCGGACGCGGCCACCATGCTGGAGGCGAAGCGGATGGGATTCTCCGACGCGCGGCTCGCGGCCCTGTCGGGCTCAACGGAGCCGGAGGTCCGCGCGCGGCGCGAGAAGCAGGGAATCCGGCCCGTCTACAAGCGCGTCGACACCTGCGCCGCCGAGTTCGAGTCGCACACGCCCTACCTCTACTCGACGTACGAGGAGGAGTGCGAGGCCGCGCCCACCGACCGGCGGAAGATCATGATCCTGGGCTCCGGCCCCAACCGGATCGGCCAGGGGATCGAGTTCGACTACTGCTGCTGCCACGGCTCGTTCGCCTTCCGCGAGGAGGGGTTCGAGACGATCATGGTCAACTGCAACCCGGAGACCGTCTCGACCGACTACGACACGTCGGACCGTCTCTACTTCGAGCCGCTCACGTTCGAGGACGTGATGAACATCGTCGAGCGCGAGCGCCCGGAAGGCGTCGTGATCCAGTTCGGCGGCCAGACCCCGCTTCGTCTGGCGCTGCCGCTCCACCGGGCGGGCGTTCCCATTCTGGGTACGAGCCCCGACGCGATCGATCTGGCCGAGGATCGGCGCCGCTTCAGCCTGCTCCTCGACGAGCTCCAGATTCCGCAGCCGGATAGCGGCACCGCGACCTCGCTGGAGGAAGCGAAGGTGGTGGCGGCGCGCGTGGGCTACCCGGTGCTCGTGCGTCCCTCCTATGTCCTGGGCGGCCGGGCGATGGCGATCGTCTACGACGCCTCGCACCTGGAGGAGTACGTGCACGAAGCGGTGCGCACATCGCCCGAGCACCCCATCCTGATCGACCGCTTCCTGGAGCACGCGGTCGAGCTGGACGTGGACGCGGTGGCCGACGGCGAGCGCGTCGTGATCGGCGGCATCCTCCAGCACATCGAGGAGGCGGGAGTCCACAGCGGCGACTCCGCGATGGTGCTGC
>JBKJXM010000098.1:0-7541 GCA_046716305.1 Candidatus Eiseniibacteriota bacterium | reverse complement strand
GGTGCACGATCCGCGCGGGGCGAAGCTCCTTCACCGCGGCGGTCACCGCGGCCCCGTCCGTCACATCAAGAGAGCGATAGGAGCGGAGCACCGCCTGGAGCTCCTCGGGCTCGGGGATCGCGCCGGGCGCCGCCCGGTCGGCGCCGTGGAGGTCCATCGGCCCTTCGACGGTGAGCGCGCGGACGAGGTGCCGCCCCACGAACCCCGCGACGCCGGTGACGAGCGTGCGCAAGGGACTAGCGCTCTCTCCAGTACTCGAGCAGGTCCTTCATCGTCCGCTCGAACGGGATCACGGGCTCCCACCCGGTCCGCTTCCGGAACCGGCTCGCGTCGCCCAGGAGGACCGGCACGTCCGAGGGGCGCATGCGCGCCGGATCCTGCTCCACGCGGACCTTCGCCTTCGTCATCCCGAGCAGCATGTCCAGCATCTCGCGGATCGTCCAGGCCCGCCCCGAGCAGATGTTGTAGACCTCGCCCGGCTCCCCCTTCTCCAGAGCGAGCCAGTACGCGCGCACGACGTCGCGCACGTCGGTGAAGTCGCGCCGCGCGTCCAGGTTTCCGACGCGGATGACCGGCTCCTTCCGCCCCTTTTCGATATCGGCGATCTGCTTCGCGAAGTCGGAGCAGACAAAGACCGGCCCGCGCCGCGGCCCTTCGTGGTTGAAGCCGCGCGTGCGGATGATCGGGATATGGAAGCTCATCCAGTACTGGTAGCCCAGGAGGTCCTGTCCCACCTTGCTCACGGCGTACGGGGAGAGCGGCCGGAGCGGGTTGGTCTCGCGGATGGGCAGCTCGTCCTCGTGAACCAGCCCGTACTCCTCGCTGGAGCAGGCGAGCTGAATCCGGGGTGCGATCTTCAGCTTCTTCACGGCCTCGAATACGTTGAGCTGGCCCAGGATGTTCGTGACCATGGACTCGGTGGGCGCGGTCCACGACGTCGGGACGAAGCTCTGCGCCGCGAGATGGAAGATCCAGTCGGGGCGGACCTCGTCGATCGCGTCCCGCACCGAGGAGGCGTCGCGCAGGTCGCACTCCACCAGCCGCACGCGGTCGCGGAAGTGCTCGATGTTCTCGGTGCGGCTCCGCCACCGGAGGATTCCGGTGATGGTCGCGTCCCCGCGCTCCAGGATGTAGTCGGCGAGATGGCTGCCGGCAAAACCCGTGATCCCGGTGATCAGGACGTTCATGCGTCCGCCTGCTCCCGGGCGATGGCGAGGAGCGATTCCTGGTAGGCGGCCACGACCGCGCGCGGGTCGGGCGCCTCGAGGATCGGGCGTCCCACCACGACGTAGTCGGCGCCCCGCGCAAACGCTTCCGGCAGGGAGAGCGTCCGCTTCTGGTCGTGCGCCGCGTCCTGGGGCCCGCGGATGCCGGGGGTCACGATGAGAAACGGCGACGGGTGCTCCAGGCGAAGGCTCTGGATCTCGCGCGGGGAGGCGATGACGCCGTCCACGCCCGCCTCCGCGCACAGGGCCGCCAGCGCGAGCACCTTCTCCTCGGTGTCGGTCTTCGGATTCCAGAGCGGCGGGATTTCGCTCCCGTCGAGGCTCGTCAGCATGGTCACCCCCAGCACGCGCGGAACGCCCGCGAGATAGCGCGCGGCCGCCGCCGCGGCGCGCAGCATCTCGGGACCGCCGCTCGCGTGCACCGTCACGAGCGAAATGGGCAGCCCCTCGAGCGCCCGGACGGCGCGCTCGACGGTGGCCGGAATGTCGTGGAGCTTCAGGTCCAGGAAGACGCGCTTTCCGCGATCCGCCAGCGCGAGCACCGCGCTCCGCCCGGCGGAGCAGAAAAGCTCCAGCCCGACCTTGTACCACAGCACGGCGTCGCCCACGCGATCGACCTGCTCGAGGGCCGACTTCAAGTCGGGCCGGTCGAGCGCCACGATGAGCCGTTCCTGGACCTGCACCGGTCCTTCTCCCTGCCACGATCCGCTCATGCTCCTCCTCTCCCGCCCGCCGGGCGCGCCTGGCGGCCGGCGCGAATCACGCCGCGGCCCCCCGGGACGACCAGCGCGCCGATCAGTTCGTCCACCGTGGACGCCCCCATTCCCTTCAGATGCTTCTCGATTCCGCGGACGCACGCCTCCGCCAGCGACGGATCGGCGAAGAGAGCGGTCCCGACCTGTACCGCGCTCGCGCCGGTCAGGAGAAACTCCACCGCGTCCGCCGGCCTCGCGATGCCGCCCATCCCGATGACCGGGATGTCCACCGACTGCGCCGTCTCCCATGTCTTCGCCAGGGCGAGCGGCTTGATCGCGGGGCCGGAGAGCCCGCCCAGGACGGTGCCCAGGATCGGGCGGTGCGTGCGCGAATCCACGGCCATCCCCACGAACGTGTTCACCACCGACACCGCGTCCGCGCCACACGCCGCGCAGGCTTCGGCGATCTCACCGATGCGCGTGACGTTGGGCGTGAGCTTGGCGATCAGGGGCAGCTTGGTGAGCGGGCGGATCGCGCTCATCACCTCGCGCGCGAGATCCGCGTCGGTCGAATACTTGAGTCCGTGGGGCCCCACGTTGGGGCAGGAGATGTTCACTTCGATCGCGTGCGCCGCGCCGCTCTGGCTCACTCCCTCCACCAGCTCGCAGAACTCACGGGTGTCCTCCCCTTCGACCGAGACGATCACCGCGCAGGGAAGCCTGCGGAGAATTGGCACCTTGGTCTCGAGAAACCCTTCCAGGCCGGGGTTCTCGATCCCGATCGAGTTGAGCATCCCGGCGGCCACCTCGACGACGCGCGGCGGCGGATTCCCCGCACGCGCATGGCGGGTCACCGTCTTGGTGACGATGCCGCCGATCGACGTTAGATCTACCAACCCCTCGTACTCCGTTCCGTAGCCGATGATCCCCGAGGCGACGAGCACGGGATTCCGGAGGGTGAGGGAGCCGATCCGGACCTCCAGGGAGGGCGCGCGCGAGGGGGTCACGGCAGGCGCTCCCAGTCGACGATCGTGGCGTCCATGACGGGGCCCTCGACGCACATCGCCGGATAGCGGCCGTTCGCGCCGCTCCCGTTGGCGCCGGCGGCGCCCCCGCCCCCGCCGTCGTACAGCGGCACAGGGCAGCCGCGGCACGCCCCCACGGCGCAGGCCATGGGTCCCTCGAGAGAGGCCTCGCACCGGATCCCCTCCGCCCGCGCGAACTCCGCCACCTCGTGGAGCAGGCCGTGCGGGCCGCACGTGAAGATCTCGGCGTGGAGCGGCGTGTGGCCCCCCTCGCGCCACTCCCGGCGCAACAGGTCGAGCACGCTGCCTTCATAGCCCACCGAGCCGTCGTCCGTGGCCAAATGGAGTCGGCCGCCGCGCACTTCCCGGACGCCGTACAGCTCCTGACGCGAGCGGGCCCCGA
This sequence comes from Candidatus Eiseniibacteriota bacterium, assembly GCA_046716305.1. Classification (GTDB taxonomy): domain Bacteria; phylum Eisenbacteria; class RBG-16-71-46; order SZUA-252; family SZUA-252; genus DASQJL01. The sequence continues at coordinate 4,192 of JBKJXM010000098.1, read as the reverse complement.
AGAGGAAAATGTACGGGCGTTTCGCCTCGCGAAGCCGGCGGCTCAGGAAGAGAAGCGGCGCCACGCCGCGCCCGCCCGCGACCAGGATCGGCGTCCGACGGGGCCGCGGCTTGAAGCCGATCCCCAGCGGTCCGATCAGGTCCAGCTCCCGCCCCTTCGCCTGGGCGGCCAGGATCCGCGATCCGCGTCCCACCACCGAGTAGTAGATGCGCACCGCGCGGAGCTTCCCCCGGCTCACGAAGCCCTCGAGGCTGTAGGGACGACGGAGGAGCGGGTCTCCCTCGTCGGAAATGCGGAGATGCACGAACTGCCCCGGCGAGGGCGTCGCGAAGCTCCGCGGGACGGTCAGGGTGAGGAGAAAGTTGCCGGGGGAAAGCTCGCGGTTTTCGAACACCTCGCACGGCACCAGCTTCATCGGGCGGAACCGCCGGACGGCTGCGTCGTGTCGGGCGGGGCTGTCCCGCGGGTCGTGTCGGCCGGGGCTCTGCCGCGCGTCGAGTCGGCGGGAGCCGCAGGCTGCGAGGGCTGGGGCTGGGTCGCCGGCTGCTGCCCGGGGAGCGTCTGTCCGCCGCGACCGGCCCTCTTCGCCTTCTGCGCTTCCTCCGCGCGCGCGCGGAGCTGACGCATCAGCTCGGGGGGCACCTGGTACCCGCTGTCGGGAGGCGTCGAGGTCGGGGGCGCCACCGAGGTGGGCGGACTGGACGGGAGCGGCTCGGTGTCTTCGGCGAAGCGGGAGGCCGCCGAAGTGTCCGGGTTCGCGAGGAGCGATTCGAACAGGGCCGTGCGCTCGTCGGTGCGGCCGCTCCACTGCTTCCAGAGATACAGCGCGGACTCCGCGTAGCGCGTGCCGCGGTAGCGCGCCGCGATCGAGTCGGTGAGCTGCTGGGTGCCCAGGGTGTCGTTCCGGTCGTAGGCGGTGATCCAGAGGCGGGCATAGGCGGACTTGGGAGCGTACGCGCTCTGGGGATACAGAGCCTCGACGGAGCGGTACTGGGCCAGGGCCGAGTCGGTCTTGCCCAGCTCGAAGTAGTAGACCTCGGCGAGGCGGAACGCGGTCCGCGTCCTCGCGCCCGTCGTGTCCGCGGCGAGCGACTGGCGGTACTCGCGAAGCGTCGCGAGGCTCTGGGAGCGCCGGAGCGCCTGGGCCGCGAATTGATTGCTTCCCCCCGATTTCAGCTTGTCGTACTCGCGGCCGGCCTGGTCCAGGTCCCCCATCGCCGATTCGTAGAGGTAGCCGATCTGGAACTGCGCCTCGTAGGCCACGTTCGTGCCCGGATAGCGCTCGACCAGAGTCTGATACCCCTTGATCGCTTCCTTCGGCCTCCCCAGAAGCGCCTCGAGCTCGTAGATCCGGAGCAACACCTCTCCCTCGCGCTGCTCGGCGAGCGCGGTCGCGCGCCACTTCTGCAGAAAGTCGAGCGCTTCCTGGTAGCGCTTGAGCCTGGTGAGCGTCTCCGCCCGCTTCAGCACGATGTCCACGCGCTCCTTCGGACGCTCCTCCGATTTCAAAGCCTGGTCGTACACGAGCTGGGCGCTGTCCATGCTCGCCGACTCGAAGAGAGCGTCGCCCGTGCGTCGCAGGGCGTCGGAGCGCTCCCGGCGGCGGTCGGCGGCCTGGATCGAGCGGCGGTACCACGCGAGCGCGGTGCCGTAGTCCCGCTGCGCCGCGCGATTCTCTCCCTCGTAGAAGTAGAGCTCCCAGCGCCTGTCGAACTTGGGGTAGGCGGCATCGAGCGCCCGGAAGATCGAGTCGGCCTCGGCGTAGTCCTTCCGCCGGTAGTGGGCCAACCCTTTCACGAGACGCGCCTCCGGCACGAAGGGACTCTTGGGGAACTTCACTTCCAGCTCGTCCATCCGCTTGATCGCGCCAGCGTAGTCGCCCTTGCCGTACAGGGACGATCCCATGAGGAACGTCGCGTCATCCACCCACTTGCTTTTCGGGTACTCCGTGAGGATTTTGGTGCACTGTCGGATGACCTGCTCGTACTTGGTCGAGGCCCCGACGGACGTTCCTCCGGAGACGCTGCGCTCCTGCTCCTTCTGGGCGTCCTTGTAGTAGCGCTTCGCGAGGTAAAAGGTGTTGTAGTAAGCGCATCCGGAGAACGCCAGAAGCACGACGGGGACGAGGATTCGGGAACGGAACACTCCCTGAAGCTGGTTCGGCATGAGCTACCGATGCTACCACGCTGGAGGCCGAACGGGCTATCGGCCGCTCGCCAGCTCCGCCGGCTCCCGCCAGGTCACCCGCCCGTCCAGAATCGTCAGGAGAATTCTCCCGGACAGCTCCCATCCGTCGAAAGGCGTGTTGCGCGACCGGGACGAGGAATCCGCGGCCCGCACGGTCCAGAGCCCGACCGGGTCGAAGACAGTCACGTCGGCGGGCTCCCCAGGCTCCAGGGTGCCCCCGCGGCGACCCAGCACCTCGAGCGGTTTCCGCGTCATCCGGAGAAGCAGCTCGGAAAGCGTCAGATGACCCGGCTCCACGAGCGCCTTGAGATAAAGGCCCAGCGCGGTCTCGAGTCCGATGATGCCGAACGGGGCCGATTCGAAATCGTTGTCCTTGTCGATCTCGGTGTGCGGCGCGTGATCGGTGGCCAGGCAATCGATGGTGCCGTCTACCACGCCCTCGATCAGGGCCTCGCGGTCGCGCGTCCCACGCAGCGGCGGGTTCATCTTGGTGTTCGTGTCGTAGCCCGACACCGCCTCGTCCGTGAGCATCAGGTGGTGCGGCGTGACCTCCGCGGTCATCGCGATCCCGCGCGCTTTCGCCTTCCGGATGATCTCGACCGACCGCGCCGCGCTCACGTGCGCGACGTGAACGCGCCCGCCGGTCAGCTCGGCGAGGAGCGCGTCGCGGGCGACCATCACCGACTCGGCGGCGTCGGGGATCCCCTCGAGTCCGATCCGCGTGGAGGTCCACCCCTCGTGGACCACGCCCGATCCCTTGAGATGGGGATCTTCCGCGTGCTGAATCACGGGGATGCCCAGGGGCCGGGTCAGCTCCAGCGCCCGCCGCATGATCTCCGCGTTCCAGACCGGCTTCCCGTCGTCCGAGAACGCCACGGCGCCGGCGTCCACCAGATCCTCGATCTCGGTGAGCGCCTCGCCGGCCTGCCCGCGCGTGACCGCCGCGATCGGAAGGACCCGAGCGCTCCCCGACTCGCGCGCGCGGCGGATCACGTATTCGATCCGGGGGCGGTCGTCGAGCGGCGGATCCGTGTTGGGCATGCACGCGACCGTCGTGAACCCGCCGCGGGCGGCGGCGAGGGTGCCCGTCTCGATCGTCTCCTTCTCCTCCTGCCCCGGCTCGCGGAAATGCACGTGGATGTCGACCAGACCGGGTCCGACGACCGCTCCGGACACGTCGATCACTTCCACGTCGCTCCGGGAGCGGAGCGCCGCGGGCGCGTCCTCCCCCAGGCCGGCGATGCGCCCCTGATCCAGCCACAGGTCCTGGACCCGGTCGATGCCGCGCGACGGGTCGAGGATGCGCCCTCCGCGGAGGCAGATCGGGCGGATCGCCGCGTCGCGCGCCATCGCCTGGGGGCGGCTCATCGCTTCGCCGCCAGGGTCGCGCGCCGCGGCACCGACTGCGGGTCGGGGGCGGACTCGGCGGGCTCGTCGCGTCCGGCAAGCATGTAGAGGACGGCCATCCGCACGGCGACGCCGTTCGTGACCTGCTCGAGGATCACCGAGTGCACGCCGTCGGCCACCTCCTGGGAAATCTCCACGCCGCGGTTCATGGGGCCGGGGTGCATCACGATCGCATCGGGGCGCGCTCCCGCGAGGCGCTCCTTGGTCACGCCGTAGACGCGCGCGTATTCGCGCAGCGACGGGTAGAGCCCGGCGCGCTGGCGCTCGAGCTGGACGCGCAGGATGTTGACGACGTCCGCGCCCTCGATCGCCTCCTCCACGCTCTTCGCGACCGTGACCCCGAAGCGCTCCACCTCGGCCGGCATCATGGTCGCCGGGCCCGCGACGGTGACCGACGCGCCCAGCTTGGTCAGCCCCCAGATGTTCGAGCGCGCGACCCGGCTGTGCCGGATGTCGCCGATGATCGCCACGCGCAGGCCGTCGATCCGCCCCTTCTTCTCCCGCATCGTGTAGATGTCCAGGAGGCCCTGCGTCGGGTGCTCGTGCGTACCGTCGCCGGCGTTGATGACGCTGCCCTGCACCCAGTTGGCCAGGCGGT
>JBKJXM010000097.1:0-3224 GCA_046716305.1 Candidatus Eiseniibacteriota bacterium | reverse complement strand
CGTCGCCCTCTACACGTCGAGCGTGGACTCACTCGTCGAGCGCCTGGAGGATTCGCGGAAAGCCTACCGTTCCGCAACGGACCTGGTGACCTTCACGGAATCCGATTCGCTCCATTACATCTTCTTCGGTCACCGGAACCAGTCTCCCACCGACCGCCCGCGGCACTTCGCTCATCCGAACGGGGCCGAGTCGCTGATTGGAGTCTGGCTGGCCGCCGATGACTTCTCCGCTGAGCGCCGGACCCTGACCGACCTTGGAGTGACTGACGCCGACGAGGTAGTCCACGCGCCGGACACTCTGAGAGTTCCCGTAGCTCGCCTTCGGGAAGGTGAAATCCTGCTCCTCTCGCGGAGCCGCCAACTGATCCCCGGCAGGAGAATCGTCGGTGCGACACTCCGCGTCCGGGACATCAAAGCCACGAGGCGGGCACTCGCGAAGGGTCCGTGGAAAACGCCCCCGACCATCCAAACCAGCAAGGGCGGCAGCATCTTCCTGCCGCCCACAATCACTCACGGCTTGTGGCTCGAATTTCGAGAGCCACGCCAAGGAGACCCATGCCTGCTACCGGGAAACACGCGCTGATCACTGGGGGCTCTCGCGGCATCGGCCGAGGGATCGCGCTGAAGCTCGCGAAGGACGGCGTCCAGACGGCCATCCATTACTACCAGAACGAGAAGGCCGCGAACGATACGCTCGCGGAAGTCCGGAAGCGCGGCTCGGACGGCTTCGTGCTCCAGGCCGACGCCAGGAAGCCGGACCAGGTCGCCGGCCTCTTCAAGACCGTCAAAGAGAAGTTCGGGAAGCTGGATATCTTTGTCAGCAACGCCCGGCCCGAGGCGCCGGAGTTCTTCTATCCGCCGATGGACATCACCCTGCAGCAATGGGATTCGGCGTTCGATTCCCAGGCGAAGGCGTTCCTCGTCGGCGCCCGCGAAGCGGCGGCGCTCATGGGGAAAGGCGGCCGGATCTTCGCGATTACCTACGCCGAGGGAAGCCGCACGGGCGGGTTACAGCCGTGGGTCGCGATGGGCTCGGCCAAGGCTGCGCTCGAATCGCTGGTCCGCTATTTTGACGCCTGGGAACGCCGGAAGATATCGCGAATGTCGTGGCCCTCTTTTGCTCGGACCAAGCCTCGTGGATCACGGGCCAGGTGATTTACGCGGATGGAGGCTCATCCTTGATGAATCCCGAGGTTCACTCCGAGATCCAGCTCGGTTGACACCCACGCGGCTTTTCCTGGTGCGCCGCGGCTGACGCTCTTCAACGACACGTCACACTACGCGGACCATCCGCGGGAGTCGGAGCAGAATCTTCCCGTTGGCGGGGCCAGCCGCGTTAGAGCGACTTCAGATATTCCACGAGCTCTCCCTGCTGCGCCGCGGTGAGCCCGAGAGCACGAACCCGGTTGTAGTGCGACACGACATCCGCGAGCGTCGCAGCGCTACCGTCGTGGAAATATGGCGGATGCTGCCACAGCCCACGCAGGGGAGTCGTGCGGTACGCCTTGTTCGCGGTGCGCTCCGCGTACGCCCCGTCAACGCCGGTCTCGTCCGGCGCATGCAGCTTGCCGCTGTTGTTGTCCGTTCCCCTGGCGCCCACGTGGCAGCTCGCGCACGACTTGTCGAACAGCGCGCGCCCCTTCTCGGCGGTCGCGGCCTCGAAGCTCCCTGCCGGAGGCGGCGGCGCCTGCAGGCTATGCTGGTAGGCGCGCAGCGCCGGCAGCTTGGGGGTGACCATGTCCGGCGTCTGCTTGATGTCGATCCCGAGGCGGGAATCAGAGAAGTTGCCGTGCCCGTGCATCTGGGTGACGGCGACATAGGCATTCCAGTACGAGATCGGCCCCTCCGCCGTGTAGGTCTCGTTCTTCACATGTGCCAGGCCGTAGGCGGGCGGGATGACGAGGGGCGTGTTCTTGCCGTCCAGGTTGTATCGCGGGTCGTACTTGCCCGGGCCCCACGACTGGTAGACCGATTTCTGAGCCGCCGGAACGACGGGTGAGAGAGCGATGATGGCGCCGACATTGAGATCCCGGTTCGGCCAGCCGTCCATGCGACGCCCGATACCGGGCATCACCGAGTTATCCACCGTCGAGTGGCAGAACGCGCAGGTGATGCCGAGGCGCGTGATGTGGTTGCTCGAATCCACGGTGGCCTGCACGCCCAAGACGGCATTCATCTTGAGCAGCGCGACCGTCGTGGCCGGGCTCTTGAGGTCCACCGTTTGGAGGATTCCAGGCGGGAGCGCGTCCGCGTCCACTTTGAGCCCGACACTCAGCGCTGTCGTCGGGTCCACGGCCTTCTCGACGACCTCGTTCATGCGGAGGGTGTCGGTCCAGAATTGCTCGTTGCCGAACGTGTCGTGCCTGAAAATTCGCTGGCCGTCGGCGATGACGGCGGGTGACGTGTCCTCCTTCGTCGTCTGCTCGCGCTTCGTGGCACATCCTCCGAGCGCGGCCCATGCCGTCAAGGTGACCAGAGCCAGTGAGAGAGTTGATCGCGATGACCGGAGGATTCGACTTGTCATGAGCTTCGCCTCAACGAACATGTAGCCCTCCTCTTCTATCGCGGCGCCTCGCGCAGCCACGCCGCCCGCGACAGGTTGGAAATACTAAACGAAACCACAGTGTGCAGGCACTATGCTCTTTCAAGTCATGACACCCACGCGGTTTTTCCTCGTTCGCCACGGCGCCACGCAGCTAACGGCGGAAGATCGCTTCTCAGGAGATGTCGGCGTTGACCTTTCGGAAGAGGGGCGACGCCAGGTTGCCCGCCTCGCGGAGCGGCTCCGGAGCGAGAAACTAACCGCCATGTACACGAGCCCGCTCTCTCGGGCCATGGAGACCGCGAGCATCATCGCGGGCCCCTGCGCGCTGAAGATCGAGACCCGCGACGGTTTGCGCGAGGTGAGTCACGGACGCTGGGAAGGGCTCACGCGCCGCGAGGTCGAGTCGCGCTACCCCGAGGAGTACGCGGCCTGGGAGGAGGATCCGTTCACCTCTTCGCCGCACGATGGCGAGTCGGGCGTCGCGGTGCTCGCGCGCGCGCTGCCGGTGATCCGCGAGATCGTGACGCGGCATCCGGGAGAGCGCGTGCTGGTTGTCTCGCACAAGGCCACCATTCGCCTCGTGCTCAGCAGCTTGCTCGGGTTCGATCCGCGCGGCTACCGGGACCGGCTGGACCAGGCGCCGGCGTGCGTGAACGTGCTCGACTTCCGCGACCCGGTG
>JBKJXM010000096.1:0-6629 GCA_046716305.1 Candidatus Eiseniibacteriota bacterium | reverse complement strand
AAGCGAAGGCGGCGAAGCCCGGGCCCGCCGGGAAAGCCGCGCCGGCGTCCCGCGCGGCGTCGGCCACGAAGGCAGCGCCACCCGCTGCGAAGCCCGCGACGGTGACCAAGCGAAAGACCGGCACCGACCCGCGAAAGCGGAAGCAGGAAGAGGAGCGCCTCACGCGCGAGGTGGAAGTCAAGGAGGCGGAGCTGAAGCAGATCGAGGCCGCCCTGGCGGACCCGGGTGTTTACGCCGACGGAGCGCGGACGAAGGATCTCCTGGGTCGCTATGAGGCCGCGCGCAAGGATGTGGACGCGCTATGGGTCAAGCTCGCGGAGGTTTCCGAGACCTCGGGGACGTAAGCAGGCGGAAAGCTACCCCCAGCCACACGAACGCGCCGAGCACCGCCACCACCATGGCCGGAAACAGAAGTGAATCGAACGGGACAGCCCCGTGCGGAACCGCGTCCGCGAGACCGGCCGCAGCGCTCATCGCTCCGGACGAAGCGGTGGTCAACCACACCGCGAGCGCGTCCTGGGTCAGCGCCGCGATTGCCGCGGCGGTCTCCGGCCAGGCGATGACCAAGATCAGGAACACGGGCGCAAGCGCGATCGCGACGACGGCCGCAGGCTCCTGGGCGAGCGCCGATGCCCATCCTGCCCAGGTACCGAGCCGCCTCGCTCCCCAGGCCCGCTCCGAAGCCGCGAGCCTTTCCCGCGCGCGCTCCACGCTTTCCACGCGCTCCATCACCCTCATGGCCATGGCCGCGGGTGCCGGGGGAGGCGCGGCCGCGAGCATCACCTCGAGCGCCTCCGCGGCCCTCATGGCGCCCGAGCAGCGGGCGCAGCCGGCGGCATGCGCGCGAGCCGCAGCGGAATTCCGCGCGGGCATTCCTTCATCCAGCCATCGCTCGAGCTGATCACACCGCATCGTCGGGCTCCCCGGACTCATGACTCTGGCGATACCGCGCTCGAAGCGCGGCTCTCGCGCGGCTCAGGTGGGTCTTGACCGTTCCCTCGGGCATGTCCAGCGCATGCGCCACGTCCTTCACCGAGAGGTCCTGATCGTAGAACAGCGTGACCACCGCCTGCTGCGGCGCGCTCAGCGATTCGGTGAGGCGCTTCCAGCTTGCCGCATCCACGCGCCCGCCCGACCCCACGCCGGCGTCCACCCCTTCATCGGCGGCGCTCTCCAGCGGGGCCTCCCACACCTGCCGTGCGCGCAGCACGGCCGCGCGGTCCAGGGCCCGGCGCCAGACGATCCGATAAAGCCAGGTGCCGAAGGCGGCGTCGCCCCGGAAATCCGCGAGGGCTTTCCAGGCCCGCACGAACGAGTCCTGAGTCACCTCTTCCGCGTCGGGCTCCGAGTGGAGCACGCGCAGGGCCAGCCCGTAAGCGCGATCCTGGTAGCGTCCGACCAAAATCTGGAAGGCCCTCGTATCGCCGTCGCGGCAGCGGGCTAGCAGGCGCTGCTCGTCATCGGGCTGGGCCATCGCGCTCATTGGACCGGGCCGGCCGCCTTCCAGGTTTCAGCCGATTCTTGAAACCGGCCATGCCCCCAGGCCGGTCTATCCCAATGCAGACGAAAGCCGGCCGGGCTCCATGTGCCGCGCCGCCCTGAACCCGCGCGAGAGGAGCCGTACAGATGGATCACGAAGCTGGGTTTCTCTTCATCATCCCGATCGTCGCGATCATCGGAGGGATCACCATGGGGATCATCAGCACCCTGGGGCAGCAGCGCCTGGCCGAGCTGGCGCGGCGCGAGCGCATCGCGGCCATCGAGCGGGGGCTGGATCCGGACAAGCTGCCGCCGCTGGCGACCTCGGACGGCGATTACGCGATGGGAAACGGGCGGCTCCGCCGGGCGCACGGCCTGATGATCGGAGGCTCGGTGCTCGTGGCCGTGGGGCTCGCGCTCTTCGTGTTTCTCGCGGCGATCGAGCCGGCCAAGAGCCATAAACTGCTGGGCCTCTTGCCGTTGTTCGTGGGGCTTGCGCTCCTCGCCTCGAGCGCGGTGATCTGGCCCCGGAAAAAATAGAGCGCCGCCCAGGGCGGCCCTCCTGTGGGGTCGCCCTACTGCATCTCCTGCAGCCGGGCGATCAGGTCGGGGCTCAATACTCCGGTGGCCACCTCCTCGACCGGGCCGGTCATGACCAGATCGAGGTCCGCCGCCACCTCGATCTCCAACTCTCCACCTTCCATCGCCACCGTGACGCGTTCACCGACCAGCCCGCGGTCGCGGCACGCCGAGGCGACGGCGCAGGCGCTGGTTCCCGAGGCGAGGGTGTGCCCGGCGCCCCGCTCCCAGACTAACGCGCGTACGCGCGCCCGTGACTCGGGCTCGGCGAGCTGCACGTTGATGCGGTCCGGGAATCGCGCGTGATTCTCCACCAGCGGGCCCACCTCGAAAAGACGCTCGCGCGTCATCGGCTCTCCGAAGATCACGCAGTGGGGGTTCCCCACCGAGATCACGGTCACGTCCAGCGCCGCTCCCGCCACCTCCAGCCGCTTCAGGCCGCGATCCACCCTGGCGCGCCCCATCTCCAATCGCACCGCGTGGACTCGGGCGCGCTCGCGGAACACTTCGGTCCGGACGGGGCCGGCCACGGTCTGGATAGCGAAGCGGTCCTCGCGCGTGTAGCCGTGCTCGGCCAGGAACTTGGCCGCGATGCGGAGCCCGTTCCCGCTCCGCTCCGCCTGGGATCCGTCGGGATTCCAGATGCGCACCATGAATCGGTCGTGTCCGGCGCTCACCTCCAGCACTCCGTCCGATCCGATGCCGAGGTGGCGGTGGCAGAGGAGACGCACGCGCTCCGGGGTGAGCGGGACCGGAAACCGGTCGGCGTCCACCACGATGTAGTCGTTCCCCAGCCCGTGCGATTTCACGAAATCCGCTTCAATCATCCCTGCTCCCCCGCTCCGAAAGCTCGGTCACGGCCAGCGCCTCGCTGACGCTGGCGTCGCCGCTCCACGGGGCGCACAGCTCGATCGCGTCCTTCACGTCCGTTCGCGCAGCCCCGACGTTCACTGCCCCGATCGCATGCGAGCGAAGCTGCCGCCACATGCGGGTGACGGTCAGGACCGCCACGACGGCGAGCTCGCGGTCCACCGGGCCGAGGCCGGGGCGCGAGAGGGTCTTCCCGTACCCTTCCACGATCATCCATTCCGCGAGATCTGGCGAGAGATCGCGCATGACGCTCACCAGCTTCTCGTAGTTGCGTCCGTAGACCCGCCGGCACAGCTCCTCCCCCTCGCGCCGCCACCGCGCGGGGTCGGCCGCCACCCGCGGCTTGAAGCCGCAATCTCTGAGAAGCGGCGCCACCGCGAAGAACGCCTCGATCGCGCGCGGAAACCCGACGAACAGGTAGCTCTGGAGCACCGCTTCGTACACGCGCTCGGGCGAAAGTCCCGCGGCCAGGGCCTCGCGCCCCCGCGTCTCGATCTCCGAGCCCGAGCCGGCGGCGACGGCGGCCGAGAGCCGGACCAGCGCCGCCTGAGCCGGCGAAAGCGGCACGGACGCGCTATCCCTCGAGGGCGGCCACGAGCCGCGGCAGGCTGACGTCGTAGCGATAGGGGATGCTCATGTGGCCGTCGTCGAATTCCTGGTGCTCGTGCCGGATCCCCATCGCTTCGAGCTTCTTCCGGAGGTGCCGCGCCCCAAAATCCAGGTAGAACTCGTCATCGGTGCCGCAGTCGAAGAAGAGAAGGCGCATCCCCCGAAGCGCGTCCGCATGCCTGTCCACCAGGTTGAGCGGATCGTGCTCCAGCCACCGCTCCCACACGCGCGGCAAAAGCGCCCCCGTGTCCAGGTCGAACGGAAGGTCGCAATAGGTCGGCGGGTTTTTGGGATTCGGCGAATAGGCCGCCGCCATTGCGATCACGTCGAGCGCCGGGAAGTCCTCCTCGCGCTTCCGCGGCTGCGCCTGGAACTGCTTCAGCCACGCGGCCACGCCGCCCACTTTCCTGATTCGCCGCGCCGCGGGCGCGAAGTCGCGCTGGTAGCAGAGCCCAAACCCCATGTCGCCGCTGTGGCAGGCGACGGCGCCGAAGACGTCGGGGTGCCGCATGCCCAGCACCATCGCCCCGTAGCCGCCGCTCGACTTCCCCATGACCCCGCGGCGCGCGGGCTCCGACAAGGTCCGGTAGCGCTTGTCCACCAGCGGGACCAGCTCGTCGACCACGTAGTCCTCGTACCGTCCCAGGCCCGCCGAGTTCACATACTGGCTCCCGCCAAGATGGGTGAAGCAGTCGGGGAGGGCGAGAATGGCGGGGCGGGAGCGGCCGGATGCGATGAGCGCGTCCATCCGCTCGTTCAGCGCGGGCGTCCAGGCGCCGTCGTTCAGCATGGAGCGGCCGCGGCCGGTGAACCCGGCCAGGCACCAGATGACGGGGTAGCGTTCGGAGCCGCTCTCGTAGCCGGGCGGCGTGTAGACGTAGAGATCGCGGACATGCGGATCGCCAGGGATATTGGATTCGAGGACCTTGCTCGTCACGGTCTCGACTTGAAGCGCGCCACGCGCGACCCGCATCCTCGCAGCCTATGTCCCTGCCCCCCTGGTGTCAATCCGCGCTCCTCGTCGGGACGGGCGCGTCCGCGATCGCCTGGATCGCGGCGGGACTCTCCTTCTACTCCGGAAGCCGCCGCATCGGTGGGCTCACCTCGGTCGAGCCCCTCCCCGACGCGGAGCTCCCGCCGGTCACCATCGTCTCGGCCGCGCGGAACGAGGCGGCGCGCATCGGCGCCGCCGCGCGCTCACTCCTCGCACAGGACGTTCCGCGGCTCGAAGTGATCGCGGTGGACGACCGCTCGGAGGACGCCACGGGAGCGATCCTCGATGGGATCGCGGCGGAAGACCCGCGGCTGACCGTGCTCCACGTCACGCAGCTACCCGAGGGATGGCTGGGCAAGTGCCACGCGCTGGCGCTGGGCGCGGCTGCGGCGAGCGGCGAATGGCTCCTCTTCACGGACGGGGACGTCTCGCTCGCCCCGGACGCGGTGCGCTGGGCGGTCACCTACGCGACCCGGCACGGCGCGGACCACGTGGCTGTGTCGGCCGACTTCGAAGTCCACGGCCTCGGGGAGGCGATCTTCGTCTCCTACTTCGTCTCCGTCTTCAACGTGAGCCAGCGGCCATGGGACGCGCCGGATCCCCGCTCCGGCGCGCACATCGGCATCGGGGCCTTCAACCTGGTGCGCCGCGATGCGTACGTCCGCTCGGGCGGGCACATGCGTTTGCGGATGGAGCTGCTCGACGACATGGGGTTGGGGCTAATTCTAAAGACGAGCGGAGGCAGGTCGATGCTCGCGGGGCACGACGGTCTGGTGCGGGCGCGCTGGCAGGAAGGACTGGGCGGCCTGATCCGCGGCGTGGAGAAGAACGCGTTCCCCGCGCTCGGATACGACGCGGTCCGCACGGTCGTCTCGGTGGCACTCTTGTTGGCCGTCTCGGTTCTGCCCGCGGTCGGCATCCTGGCGTCCGAGCCGTGGACGCGTGCCGCCGCGATCGTGGCGTGGTCGGGAGTGGTGCTGGTCTACTCGATCACGGCGCGGTCGGCGCGCACGAGCGCGTGGCACGCGGTCTTCATGCCGGTCGGCGCGCTCCTCTTCGGCTACTCGATTCTCGCGTCCATGGTGGCCATTCTGGCGCGCGGGGGCGTGGTCTGGAGGGGGACGTTCTACCCGCTGGCGCAGCTAAGGGCCGGACGGGTGTGGGCGATGGGAAGCGGACGGCCGCGGCGCATAAAAAGACCCCCGTGCGCTTAATGCGCACGGGGGTTGTCCGTCGCGCGCCACGTGGGGGGTCAGGGCAAATAACCGAATTTGCCGACGCGCGACGTCACTAATCCTTTTTGGTCCTGCTCTCGTCGATTCGAAGGAGCGGAATGCGGGTTACGCTCCGAAGAAACCGGCGAGGAAGAGGCAGGCGGCGACGAGGCGGAATTTTCGGAACATGACACCCCCCCGTTCACCGTTGAGGCGAGTCGCCTCCCTCTTCAATGTGGTGCGGCACGCAGGGCGCGTGCCACATGACGAGAATCGCGGGGTGCATCGCAACGTCGCGCGGGGCAGCGAAGTATGGCGCTGCCAAAAAATAATTCGGCCCCTGTTTGGCACGCAGTTGACTGAAAGCGTACATGGCGCGTACGCAGCGGTACGAGCCGCGAGCTCAGGAAGCGCCGGCGGTCGACCCGGCGCGAACCAGAAGGTCAGCGACTTCCATCGAGATTGCTTCGAACTCCGCCGGCTTGGGAAGACGAAACGCGGCGCCTTTAGGAAGCGGGACGCCCCACTCGAATAGTCCGACCCCGAGCGCGCGCGTAAAAAGCCCGGACGGGCTGGTCCAGGGCGCCGAAGGCCAGATCTCGGCCCCCTCGGACGTCGCCTTGGCCATCTCGATCAGCGCGTGAGCAGCCGGGTGGTGGATGTTGGCGCGATCCCACGGGAAGCGCTCGACCAGCTCGGCTTGCCCGCCCCCCGAGAGGGATTCCACCCGCTTCGCGATCACGTCCGGCTCCATCGCTTCGGCGATCTCGAAGGCGAGCCAGGCGCGCGGCCGCTCCGGATGAACGGCGGGGGGAATCACGATCTCGCCGCGCGGCAGAAAGAGCGCGCGGCGGATCTCCTCTTCCGCGCCCGCCCCCGCGTCG
>JBKJXM010000095.1:0-4932 GCA_046716305.1 Candidatus Eiseniibacteriota bacterium | reverse complement strand
GGTGGGCCCTGGGGCTCGCCCGCGCCCGGCGCAGCCTGGGCGACTTCGCCGCCGGCGACAGCGCATTCGTCCTCGCCGCGTCGCTCGACAGCGCCGGGGCGTCGGGGGAAATGGCGGCGTGGGAGCGCGCGCGGGAGTGGGAGAGCGATCGCTCGGGCCGCGAGGCCGCTCCCATCTTCGCGTGGGCCGTCCCGCGGATCCGCTCCGCCCCTCTCGCCGAGGCGGCGCGGCTCCACGAAGCGGTGAACTGGCTCCGGGCGGGAGCGCTCGACTCGGCGCAGGTGGCGCTGGACCGGATGGGGCCGGCGTCGTCGATGGGCCGTTTCTGGTCGGGGCGGCTCGCGCTGCTTCGCGGAGACAGCCTCTCCGCGCGCACCGCCTTCGCCGACGCGTGGAGACTCGGACCGTGGTCCTACGAAGGGCTGCGCGCCGCCGAGGAGCTGCGCGACGGCGGAGGGTGGCCCGCCGACTCGGTTCCGTTCCACGTGCCCGGTCCTTCCCGCCGGGTGCTCGCGCCGGACCTGGGCGCCGACGCGCCGGTGCGCGCGCGCCTGTGGAACACGCTTGGCTATACCTCGCTCGCGCGCGAGACGCTGCTCGACTGTGCCCGGACGGAGCGCGGAGGCGGCGCGGTCGGCGGGATCGGGCCCTGTGCCGCGGCGCTCGAGGAGCTGGGCTTCTTCCGCGCGGCCCCGGCTCCGGGGGAATCAGCCGATCTTCGGGCCGAGTATCCGCCCGCGTATCCGCTCGAGGTGTTCGCCTCGGCCGCGGCCGAATCGCTCGACCCGGCGGTCCTCTGGTCCATCATGCGCCAGGAGAGCGGCTACGCTCGAGCGGTCCGCTCGCGCGCGGGGGCGCTGGGGCTCTTGCAGCTCTTGCCGAAGACGGCCGCGCGGATGGCCCGCCGCCCGGTCTCCGAGGAGTCGCTGCTCGTGGCGCCGTTGAACGTCGCTCTGGGCGCGCGCTACCTGTCCGACCTCGACCGCGAAATGGGAGACCCGCGCGCCACGTTCGCGGCATACAATGCCGGCGAAGACGTCGTCCGGCGATGGATCGCCGAGAAGGGACCGGTCGACGACCGCTGGGTGGAGATGATCCCGTACCGCGAGACCCGCGATTACGTGAAGCAGGTCTACGCCACGTGGCGCCGCTACGAGGCGCTGTACGGCACCAAGACGCCCTAGGGAGGTCCGGGGACTTAGTGCTTCTTCAATCCGAGCTGAAACGGAAGGCGATCCATCTGGCGTCCTTCGCGATTCCGCTCGGCTATTACCTCACCCCCGACTCCTGGCAGCGCGACTGGGAACGCGCGCTCCTGGCCGCGGTCATCGTCGCCCTCGCGATCGAAGTCTTCCGGCTGAACCATCCGCGCACGCGCAACATGTTCCGGCACTTCTTCGGCGAGCTCCTGAGAAACCATGAAGAGGTCTCGCTCCTCGGCTCCACCTACCTCCTCATCTCCTGCCTTCTCACGATCCACCTCTTTCCGAAGCCAGTCGCGGCGCTCGCGCTGTCGTTCCTGATCGTGGGCGACACGATGGCGGCCATCGTGGGGAAGTGGCTGGGCCGGACGCGGATCTTCGACAAGACCCTGGAGGGGAGCCTCGCTTGCCTCCTCACGTGCTTCGGGCTCGCCCAGATCGTCCCGGGGATTCCGTTCCACGTCGCCCTGATCGGGGCGGTGACCGCGACCGTCTTCGAGCTCCTGCCGATCCCCCTGGACGACAATTTCCGGATCCCGCTGTCGGCCGGGTTCGCCATGGAGTACTTCCTCCGCTGAGGCCCGCCGGCACCCTCCGGCCGTCCCCCGCATCCGAATAGGACGCCAACCCCCTCCTTATAGGGCATGGTCCGAAGCGCCTTGACACCCGGGGGCGGGGGGTCCTATGCTCCGTCGAGAGCGGCCCCGCAGACCTGACGTGCGATGGAGCTAAATCGCGATACACAAAAGACTTGCACCATAACGAGACGAGCACGAACCCCGGTAGCGCTCCGCTCCTGGGGTTTCGCCTTATGAGCCGTTCCCGACGGCGAAAGGGACTGATTTGCTGAATCTGCTGACCCGGGTCCTCGGAACCAAGCACGAGCGCGACGCCAAGCGCATGTGGCCGACCGTGGCCCAGATCAATGACGAGTTCGAGAAACTCAAGAGCCTGGACGACCAGGCCCTGCGGGCCAAGACGGCAGAGTTCCGAGGCCGGTTTCAGGAAGGGGAGACGCTCGACGACCTCCTTCCCGAGGCCTACGCCGTGGTGAAGGAGACCTGCCGCCGCCTCCTCGGAACGACGTGGGACGTGGTCGGACTCCCCATCACCTGGGACATGGTCCCGTTCGACGTGCAGCTCCTCGGCGCGATCGCGCTCCACGAGGGGAAGATCGCCGAGATGGCCACGGGCGAGGGGAAGACCCTGGTCGCGACCCTACCGATTTATCTGAACGCGCTCACGGGCAAGGGCGTCCACCTGGTCACCGTGAACGACTACCTCGCCCGCCGCGACAGCGAGTGGATGGGGAAGGTCTTCGAGTACCACGGCCTCACCGTCGGCTGCATCCAGAACAGCATGGATTTCCCGCAGCGCCGCGAGGCCTACGCGCGCGACATCACGTACGGCACCAACAACGAATTCGGCTTCGACTACCTCCGCGACAACATGGCCCGGCACAAGGACCACCGCGTGCAGCGCGGCCACAACTACGCGATCGTGGACGAGGTGGACTCGGTGCTGATCGACGAGGCCCGGACGCCGCTCATCATCTCGGGCCCGGTCGAGCACTCGCTGCAGAAGTACGACGAGATGAAGCCCGACGTGGAGCGCGTGGTCCGCCAGCAGACGCAGGTGGTCGCGAGCATCCTGGCCGAGGCCGAGGAGCTGCTCCAAGACCCCGCGCGGGAGTACGAGGCGGGCCTGAAGCTGCTTCAAGTGAAGCGCGGCGCCCCCAAGAACAAGCGCTTCTTGAAGCTGATCGCGGAGCAGCCCGGCCTGAAGCGCCTGTACCAGAAGGTCGAGCTGGATTTCATGCGCGACAAGAAGCTGAGCGAGGTGGACGAGGATCTCTTCTACGCGATCGACGAGCGGACCCACTCGGTCGACCTCTCCGAGAAGGGGCGCGACCTGGCGAGCCAGCGGGACCGGAACCTGTTCCTCCTGCCGGATCTCTCGGTCGAGATCGGAGCGATCGAGGAGGACGAGTCGATTCCGCCCGCGGAGAAGGTGGCGCGGAAGCGCGCCCTGGACCGGACTCACGGGGAGCGGAGCGAGCGCGTGCACAACGTGCTCCAGCTCCTGAAGGCGTACGCGCTCTACGAGAAGGACGTGGAATACGTCGTCCAGGACGGAAAGATCGTCATCGTGGACGAGTTCACAGGCCGCCTCATGCCCGGCCGGCGCTACTCGGACGGACTCCACCAGGCGATCGAGGCCAAGGAGGCGGTCAAGGTGGAGGGGGAGACGCAGACCCTCGCCACGATCACGATCCAGAACTACTTTCGGCTCTACGAGAAGCTGGTCGGCATGACCGGCACCGCGGAGACGGAGGCGCAGGAGTTCTATCACACGTACAAGCGGGACGTGATCGTGATCCCCACGAACCGCCCGGCGCGCCGCGTCGATTCCAACGACTTCATCTTCAAGACGCGCCGCGAGAAGGTGAGCGCGGTGGTGGACGAGATCGCGGAGCTGCACGCCATGGGCGCGCCGGTCCTCGTGGGCACGATCAGCGTGGAGTCGTCGGAGACCCTGAGCCGCATGCTCAAGCGGAAGGGAGTTCCGCACACCGTGCTGAATGCGAAGTACCACCAGCAGGAGGCCGAGATCGTCGCGGGGGCCGGACGGCGCGGCGCGGTGACCATCGCGACCAACATGGCCGGCCGCGGCACCGACATCAAGCTGGAGAAGGGCGTCATCCGCTGCGACCGGAGCTGCCTCGCGGACGAGAAGCCGGCGCTCCGAAACGGCGTCTGGCGCGACTACGCGAAGTGCAAGGAAGAGATCACGTGCGGGCTCCACATCATCGGCACCGAGCGGCACGAGAGCCGACGGATCGACCGCCAGCTCCGCGGGCGAAGCGGCCGCCAGGGGGACCCCGGGTACTCCCGCTTCTACCTCTCGCTCGAGGACGACCTCATGCGCCTCTTCGGCTCCGACCGGATCGCCGGGATCATGGAGCGTCTGGGGGTCCAGGAGGGCGAGGTGATCGAGCACGGCCTGGTGACGCGCGCCATCGAGCGGGCGCAGCGGCGGGTCGAGGCGCACAACTTCGATCTCCGGAAGCACCTCCTCGAATACGACGACGTGATGAACCGGCAGCGCACGGTGATTTACGCGCAGCGACTCCGCGCCCTCGAGGAGGACGACCTCAAGGGGACGATCCTCGAGATGATCGGGGAGCTGGTGGACGAGCGCGTGGACAAGTACCTCGTCGGGGAGCGCTTCGACGAGGAGGACGTGAAGCGGCTTTACAACGACGCGAGCCAGCTCCTGCTCCAGCCCCTCCCGCTGCCCGAATTGGCGGAAGGGGAGCGCGTGGCGGACAAGGAAGAGATCGCCGAGACGCTGCGCGAGAAATTCCTGAAGGCCTACGAGGAAAAAGAGGCGGACCTGACGTCCGAAGCGACGCGCGAGCTGGAGCGGATGGTCTATCTTCACGTGATCGACGAGCACTGGATGGATCACCTTCGCGAGATGGATCATCTGCGCGAGGGGATCGGGCTCCGCGCCTACGGACAGCGCGACCCGCTGATCGAGTACAAACGCGAGGCGTTCGACATGTTCGACGAGCTGACCCGCTCGATCCGCGAGGAGACGGTCCGCATGCTCTACCGTGCCTCGCTCATGCCGCCGCCCAACGCGCCGCCGCGCGGCACGCCGATCAAGCCGTCGCGGGAGATGGCGGGCGTGGGCGCGGGCGGATCGGAGACGCGCGGCCCGGGCT
>JBKJXM010000094.1:0-6548 GCA_046716305.1 Candidatus Eiseniibacteriota bacterium | reverse complement strand
CCCGTGTGCCCACAAACACGTACTCGGCGGCGAGCTCACCGTAATAGATCTCGGGTCTGCGGATTTCGATCTCCGGCACGGAGGAGACCGGCGGGATGTCCTTGACGAAGTATTCCGGCAGCCCTTCGGGCGTGATCCGGTTCACCGGCGCCACGCACACGCCGTAGCCGTGCGTGTAGGTGAGGTGCTCGTTGATCCAGATGCGTGCCGGCAGCGCGGCCGGGTTCAGCTCGCGCGGCGAGAGCGCCACCTGCCGCAGCTTGCCGTCGAGGCGGTAGCGGTCGTTGTCCACGTCCACGAAGTCGTAGTAGGTGCGAATTTCCTGGAGCTGTCCGTTCGTAGTCTTGAGCGGCTCGGTCTCCCACAGCCGGACGTTGTCGATCGTCGCGGCGTTGGCCGACACGCCCGCGGCGGTCAGGTTCTCGCTGGCCGGGAATCGGCCCTCCTCCACATGATCCAGGCCAAAGGCGAAGCGCGTGGCGGCGATCGCGCGCGCGATGTACGGGCGCTCGCGATCGATCTCGTTGGGGGCGACGATCAGCCGCTGCAGCGCCAGCGGCCACAGCTGAACGAGGACGAGATGGACGAGGACCACCGCGGCCACTGAAATCACCGAGAGGCGCAGCGATCGGCCAAAGGCGCCCAAGACCAGTGCCAGAGCAGCCAGAGCCGAGACCGCGGCGGCGATGTAGAGGGCCGGCAGGGTGGCGTGCAGGTCGGTATAGCCGGCGCCGGTGACCATGCCTCGCGTGCTGTGGAGGAGGTCGTAGCGGCCGAGGAAGGTCTGCACCGCCATCGTGGCCAGAACGGCGGCGCCGAGGAGCAGGAGGTGCCGTCGCGCTCGACCGGACACCGCCCCGAAGCTGGACCGCGCCCAGAGCTGCCCCTGGAGGTAGTACGCCGCGACCGAGGCGATCGCCGTGACGATGAGCGTGAACTGGACGAACCCCGCCAGCGAGCGCAGGAAGGGGAGCACGAAGACGTAGAACGAAAAGTCTTGGGCGAATACCGGGTCGGCAGCCTTGAAGGACTCCGGGTTTTGAAAGCGGAGCCACGCGAGCCAGTGGCTCGCTGCCCACTGCCCGACGAGCAGGGTGAGGACCAGCGTCGCCGCGATGGCGATGAGACGGAGACGCGGATAGAGGTCGTCGATGGCCGGCACGGCGGCCCTCAGTTCGCGCAGAACGGGGAAGTTGGGCGTGGTGCGACGCAACGCGAGGAACAGGTTGCCGAGGAAGAAGAGGAGAAACGCGCCGCCGAACGCGAGCTGCAGCCCGATCTGCGCCCCGAGGGTGGTGGCGAACACCTGCCGGTAGCCCACCTCGCCAAACCACAGGTAATCGGTGAACAAAGACGTCACGCCGCGCAGAAGCGGTCCCAGGAACAGCACGAGAAGGACGAGGATGATCCAGGGGCCCCGCAGGAAGCGGGTCGGATCGGCCGGAGGATTTCTCACAGCGCCTCGAGCCCCATCTTCTTCAGCAACGCCCCCCAGCGTGGATCGCCGTGAAGGCGCCGGAACGTCGGCTCGCCCGCCAATTGCGCTAGCCCGGAATCGCGCTCCGCGTACGCCCGCTCCAGCCAGGCGAATCCTGCATCGATTTCTCCTCGGGCCGAGCGGACCGCCGCGATCTGATAGGCCGTATCAGCGGCGTGACCCTCCTCGAGCCTGCGGAGCGCTTCATCCGACTCCTGCTTCCTACCTGCCATGTGATGCACATAGGAAAGGCACGTGAGTCGCGCCCACTCCGCGGGCTCCAGGTTCCCTTCGGCCAGTGCTTCCTCGAGCCGCCCCTGGTCAGCGAGGATGACCCCGAGCATGTGATGTCCGGCGACCCGCTGCGGGCCTAGCTCGAGGCCCTTTCGCAAGCATCGCTCGGCGTCGGGGAGGCGATCCATCGAGCGGTAGAGTAGCGACAGAGATGTGTACGCGCCGGCATTGAGGGGATCCTGCTCGACGGCGCGCCGCATGAATCCTTCAGCCTCCTCGAAGCGACGCAGGTGCTGGGCCAGGGCTCCCGCCGCGCTGAGCGCCACCGCGCTACCCGGGGCAAGCTCCAGCGCGCGTCGGGCGGAGGCTTCCGCACCTTTCCAGTCCCAGTCATACATCCTCTGGATGGCGCACAGTCTCACGTGTGCCTCAGCCAGATCCGGGGCCAGCTCCAGAGCTCTCTTCGCGGACTCGCGAGCACTCGCGTATGCCTCGTGTATGGGGGCCCAACCATATCCGCCGTTCGAGATATGCGCGCGGGCGAGCTCGGCCCACGCCGCTGCATGGGAGGGATCGAGCGTCACGGCTTCCTGCAGGTATTGGATCCCCTTCACGGTATCCTGCTTGGTAAACCGATCGAGAAAGTACTTCCCCTGCAGATAGAGTCGATGCGCCTCGCCACTCTGGCCATGCCCCTTTTCCGCGACGGCGACGTCGGCCTTGGCGATACCGCTCGCTTCCGAATCAGGCGTCTCGCCCAGGAGCGTGGTGCGCAGCTCCTTCACCACGGCCTGGGCGATGTCGTCCTGCACGGCGAAGATGTCGTCGAGGGGCCGGTCGTAGGTTTCCGACCAGAGCTGGAAACGGTCCGAAGCCTTCACCAGCTGCACCGAGATCCGGACGCGGTTCCCAGCCTTGCGGACGCTCCCATCGAGAAGCGTCGCCACGTTCAATCGCTGGCCGATCACCGCGAGGTCTTCATTCTTCCCCTTGAACTGAAAGGACGATGCGCGGGCGGCCACACGGAGCCCCCGGATCTTGGTCAGCACGTTGAGAAGCTCGTCGGCCAGGCCGTCGGAGAAGTACTCGTCTTCTTCGCCCCGGCTCCGGTTCACGAAGGGTAGCACAGCGATGGAAGGGACTTCGTTGGCGATCGCTGGCAGTGGGGGAGCAGGGCGGGACGGCGCCACTGGGGTTGGACGTGGCCCCGAGGGTGCGCCGCGTTCCATCTCCCGCTGCACGTACCGTAGCTCGTTATATACGTCCCGAGCCGTCTGGACCCGGTCGCGCGGATCCTTCTCGAGGCACCGCCCGATGATGCGATCGAAATCCCGCGGAAGGTCCGCGCGCAGGCTCAGCACCGGGACCGGCACGTCGCGGAGGATTGCCGAGCTCACGTCCGCTGTCGTTGGCCCAATGAAGGGGCGGCGTCCGGTGGCCAGCTCAAAGAGCATGACCCCCAGCGAGAATAGATCCGATCGCGCATCCACCACTTCGCCGCGGATCTGTTCCGGCGCCATGTAGGGGACCGTGCCGAGCACCTGCCCGTCGCCCGAGATCGGAGACTCTGCCGTCGCGCCGATCGTGGCGCTCAGTGCCGGACTTTCGGCCGCGGCGAGCTTCGCCAAGCCGAAGTCGAGCACCTTGACCCATCCGTCGCGCGTCACCATCACGTTCCCCGGCTTCAGGTCCCTGTGAATGACGCCGCGCTCGTGCGCGGCCACGAGGGCTTGTGCGAGGGGCATGGCCAGCTCGAGAACTCGGGAGAGCGGAAGACCGCCCGGCGTGACGAGGCGATCGAGGCTTTGGCCCTCGACGAGCTCCATCGTGATGAAACGAATGCCGCTCTCGTCCTCGACCGAGAAGAGCGTGATGATGTTCGGGTGATTGAGCCCCGCGACCGTACGGGCCTCTCGCTCGAATCGGGCGAGCCGGTCCGGGGAAGAGGAAACGGCTGCCGGAAGCACCTTGACCGCCACCTCGCGGCCCAGGCGGGTGTCCCGCGCCCGGTACACCTCTCCCATGCCGCCCGCTCCGAGGGGCTCGAGGATCGTATAGGTGCCGAGGCGGGTATTGGGAGTGAGAGGCATGAAGGGCAAGTCTATCGCGTGCACGGCCGTATGTCAGCCGCTTCCGGGTAGGCATCGCCCGCGACCTGCCGATAACCTGATGGATGATTTGGAAGCGAATTGCCTCACCATGTGGTCCATCCAAGGGTAGGGTACTCATCATGCGCCATTCAATTGTCCGTGTCATCGCCCGGCGCGCCGCGCTCAGCGTTCTGGCCGCAATGCTGCTCGCTTTCGGAGAGGGCGGCGCGGCGACGGACCCTTACGCTCGTAGCCGCGCTCCCGCGCGAAGCACCGGACCGACCGACCGCGAGGTCGCCTCGTTCGTCAAGTTGATGAATGCGCATCGGAAGTCTCTAGGACTCTCGCCCCTCGTCTGGGACGGCCGCACCGCCGCCGCCGCGAAGGCGCACAGCCGGGACATGCTCAACCGGGACTACTTCAGCCACACGACGCCCGAGGGCCACACCTCGTGGGACCGGCTTGCCGACCGCGGCGTCACGTACTCGCGGGCGGGGGAGAACATCGCCTGGGGGCAGACCACCGGACGCGCCGTTCTCACGGCTTGGCTCCGTAGCCAAGGTCACAGGGAAAACATCGAGCGCGGCTCCTACACCCACCACGGCGTCGGCAAGGTCGGGACCTACTGGACGCACGTCTTCATCCGCGCGAACAAACAGGACCGCGCTTTGCCATAGGGCTACCTTCCCGGCAGAAAATCGCGGATCCTCGGATCCCCCCGGAACGGATCAAACGCCGGGTCATGCGTGAGGAACAGGCGCCCGATGATGCCCGCCGCGGGCGCCCACGACAGAACACCCACGAGGGCTACCCGGTCATCCACTCCGGCGTAGGCGTAGGCGAAGTGCTCCCAGGAAACGTACTCGCGCTCCGATCGCTCCTCCAACTCACGGATCAAGGCACGGGCCTCTTCGACACGGCCCAGGCGGCCCAGTAGACAGGCGCGGGCCGAGATCAAGTCCAGCGTTCCATTGAGGCTTGGGTCCACTCCCTCAAGCCCCGCGAGCGCCTGCTCCAGTCGTCCGGTGGCGGCCCGACAGCATGCCAGTTTCGCGTGCAGCCAGGCCATCTTGGGCTCGAGCTCGACCCCTCTCTCATAATGCAAAACAGCCTCTTCGGCTCGGCGCGCGAAGAACAATATGTTCCCGTGACTGATTTCCACAGTGACCGAAAGGGGATCGAGCAGGCGCGCGCGTTGAATCAGACCCAGAGCTTCCTCGAATTTGCCACGAGCCGCGAACCAGACCGCGTTCCAGTAGAGCGCCGGGACGTACGCGGGGTCTCTCTCCAGGGCGCGCCCGAACTCCACTTGGGCTTCATCCAGCCGGCCGGTGTGCGTCAGAAGCCCCGCCAGCGAGGCATGCCCCTCCACCATTTCTGGCTCCAACTCGACGGCCCGTCGCGCGGCCCGCTCGCACTTCGGGTACGCCTCGTGGGCTGGAACTTGCAAGTACGTGACCTGAACGTTGTATACATCCGCCAGCCCGGCGTACGCGCGGGCGTAGCTCGGGTCTGCCTGGATCGCGCGCCCGAACCATTCAATGGCCAGCCGCAGCGATTCCGGCGTGCGCTTGTTCCAGTAATACCTGCCTTTCAAGTAGGCTTCGTAGGCATCGCTGTTCGCCGCTTCAGGCTCGGCCGCCTGCGCCTTGCCCGATGAAACCAGCTCCACCTCCAGCGCCTTCGCCACTGCCGTCGCGACCTCGTCCTGAAGCGCGAAGATGTCGGCCAGTCGGCGGTCATAGGTCTCGGCCCATAGTTGGCTCTGGTCGGAGACCTGGACGAGTTGTGTGTTGATTCGAATCCTGTCGCCCGCGCGCCGCACGCTCCCTTCCAGGAGGTACTCCACGCCGAGCTCCCGGCCGATCTCGTCCGCGCTCTTGGTCGTCTTCTTGTATCGCATGGCCGAGGTGCGCGCGATGACGCCGAGGCGCTTCGGTTGCAGCCGGCCCAGATGCGCGATCAACTCTTCCGTCATTCCGTCCGCGAAGTATTCCTGCTCCGCGTCCGCGCTCAGGTTCTCGAGCGGGAGCACGGCGAGCATGAAGCGGCCCCGGCCTTGCGCGCTCGGGGGCGTTGTCGTGGACAGCAGCGCCTCGCTGAAGGCGGCCATGGTGGGGTAGCGATCCGCCGGTGCCTTCGCGAGCGCGCGGGAAAGAGCCTGGGCTACCGGCGGCGGCGTCGTGGGACGGAGCGCCGTGGCGGATCGGGGATCCAGCGTGCGGTGCTGGAGCAGCACGCTTTCGCCGGTGGGCCCCGTGAACGGGGGCTGCCCCGTCAACATCTCGTAGACCACGCAGGCGAGGGAGTATTGATCGGCGCGGCCGTCGAGAGAGCTCCCCGAGGACTGTTCCGGACTCATATAGGTCGGAGTGCCCACCACCGTCGCCACCGTGCGGGTTTCGGAGGATTGCGCCGCCTCAACCGTGCGCGCGATGCCGAAGTCGAGAACCATCGCGTGGCCGCCGGTGAGGACGATGTTCTCCGGCTTCACGTCGCGGTGGACCAGCCCCTGCTCATGCGCGTAGCGGAGCGCGTCCGCGACTTCCCGGGTGATCCGGGTGGCGTCCTCGATGGGGAGCTGGCGCTCACGGAGGAGGCGTTGACGCAGCGATTCTCCTCCCAGGAGGGGCATCACGAAGTAGAAGAGGCCGTCGGCCTCGCCCGAATCGAAGAGCGGCACGATGTGCGGATGCACGAGCCGGGCCGCGGTCTCGATCTCGGCGCGAAAGCGGGCCGAGCCGATG
>JBKJXM010000093.1:0-2962 GCA_046716305.1 Candidatus Eiseniibacteriota bacterium | reverse complement strand
TCCCTTTCTGTTAGGTTTACCGGCCGCATGAATCCGCACATGGATCGAAATC
Organism: Candidatus Eiseniibacteriota bacterium; assembly: GCA_046716305.1. Taxonomy (GTDB): domain Bacteria; phylum Eisenbacteria; class RBG-16-71-46; order SZUA-252; family SZUA-252; genus DASQJL01. The sequence goes on along the minus strand of JBKJXM010000093.1, from coordinate 2,910 downwards.
AGCCGAGGCGCCACGCGTGAACGTCGGCATTCCGAAGGAAACCGGCCCCGGCGAGCGCCGCGTCGCCGTCATCCCCGAGACGGTCAAGCAGCTCAAGCTGGCCGGCGTCTCGATCCTGGTGGAATCGGGCGCGGGCGTCGGCGCGACTCATGCCGACAAGGCCTATGAGGAAGCCGGCGCCACGGTCGTTCCTGGGGCGGCTGCTCTCTGGAGTGACGCCGACGCCGTCTTGAAGATCCAGCCGCCCGGACCCGCCGGCCCCGGCGGGCGCCCCGAAGTCGAGGCGCTCCGCGAAGGCTCGGTCCTGGTCTGCCTGCTCCGGCCGCTCAGCAACCTCGACCTGGTGCGCACGCTGGCCGCGCGGCGGATCACGTCCTTCAGCATGGACCTGGTCCCCCGCACGACCCGCGCCCAGCGGATGGACGCGCTCTCCTCCATGGCGACGGCCGCCGGGTACAAGGCGGTGCTCCTCGCCGCCGTCTCCTCGCCGCGCTTCTTCCCCATGTTCGTCACCGCCGCCGGAACCATCGCGCCGTCGCGCGTGCTCGTGGTGGGAGCGGGCGTGGCTGGACTTCAGGCCATCGCCACGGCGCGGCGCCTGGGCGCGGTGGTCGAAGGATACGACATCCGCCCCGCCGTGAAGGAAGAGGTGGAGAGTCTCGGCGCAACCTTCGTGGGGCCGACGCTCTCCGCCGAGGAGGCGCAGGACGCGCAGGGATACGCGAAGGCGCTCTCGGCCGAGGCCCGCGTGAAGGCGCAGGATCTCCTCCGCGCGCGCATCCCGCAGGCGGACGTGATCATCACCACGGCGCGCGTGCCCGGGCTCACCGCGCCCCGGCTGATCACCGCCGAGGACGTGCGGCGGATGAAGCCGGGCTCGGTGATCGTGGACCTGGCCGCGGACATGGGCGGAAACTGCGAGCTCACGAAGCCCGGCGAGGAGACGGTGGTGGACGGCGTGACGATCCACGGGCCGGTCCGGCTCGCCTCCACGCTGCCGGTCCACGCGAGCCAGATGTATTCGCGGAATATCACCTCGCTCTTCCTCCTGCTCGTGAAGGACGGGGCCCTGCGCCTGAACTTCGAGGACGACATCGTGCGCGAGACGTGCGTCACGCACGAGGGACGAGTGATGCACGCGCCCACCGCCGAGCGTCTCGGCGCCGCGGCCCCCGCCGGGAGCACCCGATGATCGACGCCCTGCTGACCGACCTGACCGTCTTCGTGCTCGCCATCTTCATCGGCTACGAGGTGATCTCGAAGGTCCCGGTCATCCTCCACACGCCGCTCATGAGCGGCACCAACGCGATCCACGGGATCGTCCTGGTGGGGGCGATGCTCGTCCTCGGCTCGGCCGACACGCCGTTCACCCGCGTGCTCGGGTTCATCGCCGTGTTCCTGGGTGCGGTGAATGTGGTGGGCGGCTTCCTGGTGACCGACCGCATGCTCCACATGTTCGCGCCGAAGCGGGAGACCACGAAGAAGCAGGAGACCAAGTGATCGCAGGGCGGCCCCGATGAGCTCCACGGCCATCCACGCCGCCTACATCGTCGCCTCCATCCTCTTCATCGTGGGCTTGAAGCAGCTCTCCTCGCCCAAGACCGCGCGGAACGGAAACACGACGGCCGCGGTGGGGATGCTGCTCGCCCTGGTAGCGACGCTCCTCGACCGCCAGATCCTCTCCTTCCCGCTCATCTTCGCCGCGCTCGTGCTGGGCTCCGCGGTCGGGGCCGTGGCGGCGCGCCGCGTCGCGATGACCGACATGCCGCAGATGGTCGCCCTCTTCAACGGCTCGGGGGGCGGCGCCGCCGCCCTGGTCTCGGCGCTGGAGTTGGTCCACATCTACCGCACCGAGCCCCTCGTGCCGGTGGACGCCGGGATCAGCATCGTGCTCGGCGCCCTGATCGGAGCGGTCTCCTTCTCCGGCTCGATCGTCGCCTGGGCCAAGCTCCAGGGCGTGTTCGGCGAGCGCGCCACGACCTATCCGGGGCAGAAGCTGGTGAACCTCCTGCTCCTGGTGGTGATCCTGATCCTGGCCGTGCTTGTGGTCTCGAACCAGGCGGGCCTCGGGGCCTTCGTGGTGTTCCTGATCGCCTGCCTCATTCTCGGCGTCCTGGCCGTGCTCCCCATCGGCGGGGGCGACATGCCGGTGGTGATCTCGCTCCTCAACTCCTTCACGGGACTCGCCACCGCCGCCACGGGGTTCGCGCTCCACAACGTCGTGCTGATCATCAGCGGGACTCTGGTGGGCGCGTCGGGAACGCTGCTCACCTACCTCATGTGCAAGGCGATGAACCGCCCGATCACCAACGTCCTCTTCGGAGCCTTCGGCGCCGGCGGTCCTTCCAAGGCAGCGGGCGGTGGACGCGCCGCGGCACTCGAGGGCGCTTCGGTGCGCGAGGCCACGGTGGAGGACGTGGCCACCATGCTCGGCTACGCGCAGTCGGTGATCGTGATCCCGGGCTACGGGCTCGCGGTGGCGCAGGCGCAGCACACGGTGCGGGAGCTGGCCGACATGCTGAAGAAGCGCGGCGTCACGGTGAAGTACGCGATCCACCCGGTCGCGGGGCGCATGCCGGGGCACATGAACGTCCTCCTCGCCGAAGCGAACGTCCCTTACGAGGAGCTCTACGACCTGGACCAGGTCAATCCCGAGTTCGAGCGGGCCGACGTGGCACTGGTCGTGGGGGCGAACGACGTGGTCAATCCGGCCGCGCGCACGGATCCGTCGAGCCCGATCTACGGGATGCCGATCCTGGACGCGGACAAGGCGAAGCACATCGTGATCTTGAAGCGCAGCATGAAGCCGGGCTTCGCGGGGATCGAGAACGAGCTCTTCTACGACCCCAATGCGATGATGCTCTTCGGCGACGCGAAGGACTCCATCTCGAAACTGGTGGCCGCGGTCAA
>JBKJXM010000092.1:0-8675 GCA_046716305.1 Candidatus Eiseniibacteriota bacterium | reverse complement strand
GATTCGCTCGCCCCGGAGCCGGCGATGGCGCGCAGGACGTCGAGCTCGCGCTTCATCCCGGTCACTTGCCGGCCCAGGCTGGACAGGCGCTCCAGAGCTTCGTCGAGATAGGGGAGAAGCTGATTGGCCTCTTCGACGCTGAAGATCCGGCTGCGGATCCGTTCCATGACCGGACTGTAGCATCGGCCCCCGAGCCTTGCAACCGAGGGCGGATTTTGCGACGCTTGCGTCAATGCCCTTCGATCGGCCGATCTCCCGCCGGGCGTTCCTGCGTCAGGGAACGCTGCTGTCCACCGCTGCCCTGGGCGGCTCGCTCCTCCCGGACCTCCTTTTCCAGCGCGACGCCGAAGGCGCGATCATGGGAATCGGGCAGGAGCTCCGCGACGTGCTGAACGAGGAGACCGTGGACCGGATCCTCGTCGAGGCGCTTCTCCGCGGGGGGAACTTCGCAGACGTCTACGCCGAGCAGCGCTTCCGCACCAGCATCACCCTGGACGACGGGAAGGTCGACTCCGTCACGTACGGCTACCCGCGCGGCGCGGGCGTGCGGGTGGTGTGGCGAACCCAGACGGGGTACGCCTTCTCCGACGAGATCTCCTACGGGGCGCTCCTCGACGCGGCCCGCGTGGCCTCGACCGTCGTCCGGGACCAGAGTGCCGTCAAACCGATCGACCTGACCGCCCGGCGCCTGACGCCGCCCTTCACGCTGTCTCTGCCGGTGGCGCTTATGGCCGAGCCGCGCAAGTTCGACCTCGTGCGGCGCATGGACCAGGCCGCGCGATCGGTGGATCCCCGCATCGTCTCGGTGCGGGTCGAATACATGGACGAGGTGAAGGACGTGCTCATCGGCACCTCGGACGGCGGCTATTTCATCGATCGCCAGTATCTGACTTCGATCACCTGCACGCCCACGGCGGTGCAGGGGTCCGAGCGCCGGACCGGGTACGGCACCCTGGGGGGACGCGTCGGCGAGGAGTACCTGACGCGCGTGAGCGCGGAAGAGGTCGCGCGGAAGGCCGCGCGCACCGCGATCACGCTCCTGACCGCGGGCCCCGCGCCAGCGGGCGCCATGCCCGTGGTCATCGGTCCGGGCTGGGGCGGAGTGCTGATCCACGAGTCGCTGGGGCACGCAGCCGAGGGAGATGGCATCCGGCGCGGCACGTCGCTCCTCGCGGGAAAGCTGGGCTCGACGGTCGCCTCGCCGCTGGTCCGCGTGGTGGACGACGGCCGATGGCCCGGCGGCCGCGGCTCCGGCGCGATCGACGACGAGGGAACCCAGACGCAGCGGACCATTCTGGTCGAGGGGGGCGGGCTGACCTCGTACCTGCTCGACAAGCAGAGCGCGCGCCTGCTCAACATGCGGCCCACCGGGAACGGGCGTCGCATGTCCTACCGCGAGCGGCCCCTCCCGCGCATGACGAACACCTACATCGACCGCGGCCGGGACGATCCCACCTCGCTCTTCGACGGCATCACGAAGGGCTTCTATGCCGCGGAGATGGGCGGCGGCTCGGTGGACACGACGAGCGGGAACTTCAACTTCTCCGTGCGGGAAGGGTATTGGATCGAGAACGGGAAGATCACGCGCCCGGTGCGGAGCGCGGTCCTGATCGGAAACTCGATCGAGACGATGCAGCGGATCGAGGGCGTGGGCACCGACCTCGCCGTGGAGCAGACGCGCGGGACGTGCGGCAAGGACGGCCAGATGGTGCCGGTCGGCGTCGGACAGCCCACCATTCGGTTCTCCTCGATCACCGTCGGCGGGACCGCCCTCTAGAATGCCGCCTCTCACGCCCAGGGAGATCATGGACCGGGTGCGGACCCTGGCCGAGCGATCGGGCGCCGCGCAGGCGGAGACCTACCTCGAGACGGTCCGTTTCACCGAGGTGCGGGTGCGGCAGCGCGAGGTGGAGCTGGTGCGCCAGTCGGCGATCCAGGGGCTGGGGCTGCGCGTGTTCCGCGACCGCCGCATGGGCTTCATGTTCACCACCGACGTGCGCCCGCAGGTGCTCGACGAGATGGTGACCCGGACGGTCACGCTGGCGGGGGAGGCGTCGCCGCGCGACGAGAACAAGATCTCCGAAGAGACGGCCCCCGCGGTCCTCGATCTCGAGATCCACGACGACTCAGTGCTCCGCATGTCCCCCGAGGACCTCACGGTTCTGGCCCGCTCGGCCGAGGAGAACGCGTTCGCCCAGGACCACCGGGTGCGCCAGACCCTCGATACCCGCTGCGGCGTGCAGTCCAACCAGGTCCACTTCTCCAGCACCTACATTCCGTATCAGACCTACCAGGCCAGCGCGTGCTGGCTCTCGGTGACGGCGATCGCCTCGGAGGGGAATCAGAACCGGACCGGCTCCTTCACGGACCGGAAGCGCATCTTCGCGGATCTCGAGACGGCCGAGCGCCTGGGGCGGAAGGCCGGCGCGCGCGCCGTCGCCCGGCTGGGCGCCGCCGGGGTCCCGTCCGCCAAGGTGCCGGTCATCTTCGACGCGGAAGCCGCCGGCGACTTTCTTAGAGGCCTCTTCGGCGCGTTCAGCGGCGCGCAGGTCGTGGAGCAGCGCTCGTTCCTGGCGGGAAAGCTCGGGACGCAGGTCGCCTCGCCGCTCCTCACCATCGTGGACGACGCCGTCACGAGACGCGGCCTGGGCTCGCGGCCGTTCGACGGGGAAGGGGTGCAGTCGCGCCGGAACGTGGTGGTGGATCGCGGAGTTCTCAAGAACTTCCTCCACACGACGGTGTCCGCGCGGCGCATGGGGGTGGGCCCCACCGGAAACGCGGCCCGCTCCTACGACTCGCTCCCCACGGCCGGCCCCACCAACTTCTACGTGGATCGCGGCCCCGACAGGCTGAGCAAGCTGATCGAGGCCGTCCCGAGGGGCCTCCTGGTGACCGACCTCGCCGGATTCGGGATCGACGTCGTCTCCGGGGAATTCAGCCAGCAGGTGGAGGGCACCTGGATCGAGGGGGGCAAGCTCACGAAGCCGGTCGAGGGCGTGACCGTCGGAGGGAAGCTCCAAGACATGCTGATGGGGATCGACGGGGTGGCGAGCGACCTGGAATTCCGGAACAACGTCGCGTCGCCGAGCATCCGCTTCCGCGAGCTGACGATCGGCGGCGCGTAGCTAGCCCCGGTTCCGCCTACCCCGACTTCGGCTGCGCGTCCCCTTCTTCCTTGGGCGCGGCGTACAGCTCGCCCACGGTGAACTTCTTCGGCTGCTTCACGTAGATGTAGGCGGTGTTCGCGGCGGCGGCGCCCTCGCTGCAGGCGGTGATCAAGAGCTTGTACTTCCCCGGGTAGGTCGCGATGTCCCCGCAGCAGAAGACGCCCTTGATGTTCGTGTTCATCACGTTGTCGACCAGGATCTGCGTTCCCTGCAGGGTGAGCCCCCACTGGCGGACGATCTTGGTGTCCATGAGATAGCCGATGTTGATGGAGACGAGATCGGTGGGGAGCTCCTCGGTCGCCTCCGTCTTCTTGTTCTTCACCACCACCGACTGCACGTGCCCGTCGCCCTTGATCTCCACGGTCTCGGTCTCGAGCATCGCGCGGATCTTCGATTCGGCGACCTCCTCGACGTAGGCGTCCATCCCCTGGAACTTGTCGAGCATGTGGATCAGCGTCACGTCGGAGGTCTCCTTGAGCGATAGCGCCGATTCCAGCGCACTGTCGCCGCCGCCGATCACCACGACGCGTTTCCCGCGGCTCTCCTCGATGTCGGGCATGCCGTAGAAGAGCCCCTTCCCGCGCAGCTCAAGCTCGCCCGGCTTGTTGATCTTCCGCGGCTCGAAGGCGCCGCCCCCGGTGGCGACGATGACCGAGCGGGCCTCGTACTGCCCCTGGGTCGAGGTGACCCGGATCAGGTTCGCCTCGTCCTCCCGGGCGATCATGGTCACGTGCTCTCCCTCACGGATCTCGGCGCCCATGTGTTTCGCCTGATCGACGAAGTTCCGCCCGAGAGCGTCGCCCATGATGTACGTGTAGGAGGGGTAGTCGTGGACCGGCTTCTTCGGGTAGAGGGAGGCGAGCTGCCCGCCGGCGACGGCGGTATCGAGGAGCAGGGTGGACATCCGGCGGAAGCGGGTAAAGAGCGCCGCGGAAAGCCCGGCGGGGCCGGCGCCCACGATGAGGACGTCCCAGATCACGCGATTGCGGCTCCTTGGAGAAACGGGGAGGGATTCAGATGTGATGATATCACAACGAGAAAGCGAGGCCGCCGCGGGCGCGCACCCGAGTCGTGGAGCGGGCGCGTTGCCGCTCCCGCCCCTCCGTGCTAGTCTCCCGCGCCATGGTACCCGTTCCCCCACGCGCGCTCGAGATCATCGAGGAAGCGATCTATCACGAGCAGTCCTCGCACGACTACTACCTGAAGGTGGCGGCCGCGATCGAGAACCCCTCGGGCAAGGAGCAGTACCGGCACCTGGCCCACGAGGAGATCCGCCACCGCGAAGTGCTGGAGGAGCGCTATCGGGCGCTCACCGGGAAGCGCTTCCGCTACGAGCCCTCCAAGGTGGACCCGGACCAGCTCCCGATCCCGACCAGCAACGCCACGGCGATCGAGGCGCTGGAGCTGGCGATGGAGCACGAGCTGGAGGCGGTCGCCAACTACCGCGAGCTGGCCGCCGACGCCTCCAACGAGGAATCCCGCCGCGTGTATCTCGAGCTGGCGAATGACGAGCAGCAGCACTACGAGTGGTTCCGGGACCAGCGGAACGCCCTCCGGGGCGGTGTCCACTGGTTTACCGAGACCCTCCCGGGCGCTCGCGAGCGCTGACATCCCCTCCGCGCCTCTCCCGCTCCTAGACCGCCCCAAGCCGGGAGCGCCCGCAGGGCCCTGTGTGCCCTGCCTCGGGCTGGACACCGTCTGGTTCCAGGTCGCGGGCACGCTCTGCAATCTGACCTGCCGCCACTGCTTCATCTCCTGCAGCCCGGTCAACCACCGCCACGAGCTGATGAGCCGCGCCGAGGTCCGCCGCTATCTGGACGAGGCCGAGTCCCTGGGCGTCAACGACACCTACTTCACCGGTGGGGAGCCGTTCCTGAATCGCGAGCTTCTCCCGATCCTGGGTGACGCCTTGGAGGTGGGACCGACGACCGTGCTCACCAACGCCACGCTCATCACGCCCGAGCGAGCGCTCGCGCTCGCCGCCCTCGAGCGCGGGAGCCGCTACTCGCTCGAGGTGCGCGTGAGCCTGGACGGGCCGACCGCCGCGTCCAACGATCCGATCCGGGGCGAGGGGTCCTTTGACGCCACGATGGCGGGTATCGAGGCGCTGGCGCGGGTCGGGCTCCACCCCATCGTGACGGTGGCGCGCACGTGGAGCGACGCGGAAGACCTGGCCGCGCGGGAAGGGTTCCGCCGCTTCCTCGGGGAGCGCGGACTCGCTCGGCCGCGGGTGAAGGTGCTGCCGCTGTTCCTCCTGGGGCGCGAGGTGGAGCGGACGCGCGGCTACGTCGAGGAGGAGCGGCTCACCGAGGAGCACCTTCGCGGGCACGACCCCTGGCTCCTCCAGTGCTCGACCAGCCGAATGGTCACGAGCCGCGGCGTCATGGTCTGCCCGCTCCTGATCGACGCCTCCGACGCCAGGATGGGGAGCACGCTTCGCGAATCGCTCCGCCCGCACCCGCTGGCGCACGGGGCCTGCCACACATGCTGGGCGACGGGGGCCTCGTGCCGGAACTGATCGCCGCCGCCCCGGGGCGAGCCTGCGACGACGCCATCGCCGTGGTGGGCGGCGTCTACTCGAACCATGCCGCGCTTCATGCGGCGCTCACGGATGCGCGGCGCCGCGGGGCCACGCGTCTCTTCTGCCTGGGCGACCTGGGCGGCTTCGGTCCTAACCCGGGACGCGTCTATCCCGTCCTCCAGGAGTTCGGCGTGGAGACGATCGCGGGGAATTACGACCGCTCGCTGGCCGACCGCCTCGCGGACTGCGGCTGCGGCTACACCGATCCAACGGACAACGAATTCGCACGCCGCTCGTACGACTACACGAATGGCCGCACCACGGGCCCGGAGCGCGCCTGGCTCGCAGCCCTCCCGGGCGCCCTGCGCTTCACGCGCGGGGGACGGCGGTGGCTCCTCTGCCACGGGTCGCCGCGACGGATCAACGAGTTCCTGTGGGAGTCGTCCACGTCGGACGCCTTCCTGGCCCGCCTGCTCCGCGAGTCGGAGGCCGACCAGGTGCTCTGCACCCACACCGGGATCCATTGGCAGCGGGCGCTCCCCGGCGGCGGGCGCGTGGTGAACGTGGGCGCGGTCGGTCGGCCGGCCAACGACGGACGCCCCGAGGTCTGGTACGCGTTCTTCGCCGCGGGCGCGAGCGAGGCGGAATTCATCCCCGTGCGCTACGACCACGAGTCGCTGGCGCGCGAGATGGAATCCGAAGCGCTCCCGGCCGAGTTCGTGGAGACGATCCGCACCGGCTGGTGGACGACCTGCCTCGAGGTCCTGCCCGCGAAGGAGCGGGCGCGGGGACGCTTCTAGGCCGTGCACCGCGCCGTCCGAAGCGTCGTCTGGGAGTACATCGAGCAGGTCCGAAGCGCGGGGCGCGGGGCGCAGCTCTACCTCGCGGGGCTGTTCCTGGTCGGGCTGGGGTCGTCGATCTTCTCGCTCCTCCTGAACCTCTATCTCCGGACGCTCGGCTTCTCCGACTCTGGGATCGGCCAGATCCTCTCGAAGCTTTCCCTGGGCGCGGCGGTGGCGGCCATCCCGGTGGCGTTCGTCTTCCGCGGGGCGGGCGCGCGCATGATCCTGGTCCTGGCGGCGGCGCTCCTCTCCCTCGTCTACCTGCTCCAGACGACGATCACGCTGCCGGAGCTGCTCCTCCTCGTCTCGTTCATGTCGGGAATGGTCGCCACGGTGTTCCGTCTTTCGATCGCGCCGGTGGCCATGCGGGAAGGAACGCCCGTGTCGCGGCCGTTCCTCTTCAGCGCCGCGTTCACCGTGTCGTTCCTCTCCGCCATCCTGGGCTCGGCCTTGGGGGGATGGCTGCCGAACCTGTTCCGGCTCTTCACGGACAACGATCTGCTCGCGCTCCGCTGGTCCCTCTACGTCGCCTGCGCGTGCACGCTGCTGGCCGTCATCCCCTTTAACGCCATGCGCGACGCGGAGCCGCGACGTGAACGCGTCCCCGGGGAGGGAATTGGGCAGCGGATCGAGCGGGGGTTCGCCCGCGCGTGGGGCTACGTCTGCGAGGTGGGGGAGCTCGACTGGATCCTGAATCTGAAACTGGTGCTGCCCTCGCTGATGATCGGGCTGGGGGCCGGGCTGATCATTCCCTTCCTGAATCTCTACTTCCGCGACCGGTTCGCGCTCGACGAGGCGAACATCGGGATTCTCTTCGGCGTCATGCAGGCCTTCATGGTCCTCGGAAACCTCTTCGGCCCGGCGGTCTCGCGGCGGCTGGGGCTGGTGGGCGGTGTGGTCGTGACTCAGCTCGCCTCCGTCCCGTTCATGATCATCCTCGCGCTCTCGCATTCCTTCCCGCTCGTGGCGGCGGCGTTCTGTCTCCGGAGCGGCCTCATGAACATGAACCAGCCGCTCACCACGCACTTCGCCATGGAAGTGGTCCCGGAGCGCGACCACGCCATGACGAACAGCCTCTTGTCGCTTTCGTGGTTCCTCGCGTGGAGCGTGAGCGCCGATATCGGCGGCGCCATGATCGAGCGGCAGGGCTACACGCAGCCCCTCTTGATCGCCGCCGGTCTCTACGTAGGTGCTTCGGTGCTCTATTGGTACTTCTTCCGAGACGTCGAAGAAGGGCGAGTTCCCCGGGGCGAGGTCGAGATACCCGACGCCTAAGCCTTGCCGCGCAACGCCCTACATCTTCCAAATTTCCCCTTTTTGACGCCCTCAAGTTCCCGAACGCGCATGCCGATTCAAACACGGTCGGGAGGTGGGATGCCGCGGCAAGGACGCCGATCCAACGGCACCCCTGGGGTGGAAAACGGTAGTCCGTCTACAACAGAAGGGGGATGCAAATGAAGCGGATTCACGTGGCTCTGGTTCTTGCGATTGCAGTGGTCGGACTGACGCTCGCGCCGATGGCGAACGCGGCCCGGGTGCCCAGCATGGGCACGCTGGAGCTGAACGCGGGTTACGCAAAGTCCTCCAACGAAATGGTGGGCACGGAAGCATTGGGTGGTGGGCTCACCTTCGGTGCGGGCTACTGGCGGAACGCGTCGCCTTCAGTTTCGTGGGGCGCCGAGCTGGGCTTCGACAATCTGGGCAATGTGAACTATGACAACGGCACCACGACGGACAACACGATCTCGAGCAGCGCGTTCCGGATCAACCCTGCGATTCGGTTCAAGTTTGGCGCGCCGGTGGGACCTTCGTTCCACGCTCAGGTCGGTGCCGGTCTGTACAACGTCTCGATTGACAGCGAGGACAGCGTCCTCGGCAACGCGAGCGCCAGCGAGTCCAAGATCGGATTCAACGGCGGCGCGGGCGTGAGCTTCCCGGTCGGCCCGAAGACGCGTGCGAACCTCACGGGTCTGTATCATTCGGTGTCGACGGAAGGTGAGAGCCTCAACTACATGCAGTTCCGCGCGGGCATCGGCTTCAGCCTGTAAGGAATTGGCAGTCAACGGACGGGGCGGCGCCTCACGGCGTCGCCCCGATTAGTTTTTACCCCCGGGTTGCGTTGGCGCCCCCGGGGCCCTATGTTAC
>JBKJXM010000091.1:0-2619 GCA_046716305.1 Candidatus Eiseniibacteriota bacterium | reverse complement strand
TCGCTGTACCGCTTCCCTCGGCTTGCCATGGACCCTCCTCAGGCCTCAGGCTAGCAGAGGATTGCTATCTCAGAGTGGGGGTGTTTCCGGGGGGCAGGTCGCTGTGGAAATAGCCAGGTCATTGGTGTTGATGCGCCTCGCCCTCCTCTGCGGCTTGGTGCTCCTCCTGTCGACCGAGGCCCGCCGCGGCGAGGCGTTCGTACCCGCACCAGGCTCGCCGTACCGAGCGTGCGCCCACCCCTCGAGCGTCGTCACCGCCGATTTCGACGGGGATGGTGACCCCGACATCCTGGCCGGGTGCTCCGGAACCGATTCGGTCAGCCTCCTGCTCGGCGATGGCCGCGGCGGATTCAGTCTCCGCCGCTCCATCCCTGCCATGGCGATGCCTCATCTGCTGGCGGTCGGAGACTTCAACCGCGATCGGAAGCCGGACGTGGTCGTCTCGGCGCACGATGCCAACGAGATTGTCGTGCTCGTGAACGATGGGCGCGGGAATCTCGGACGCTCGCCGCCGATTCGCGTGTTCCACGGAGGGAAGCCTCACAACCACGGCCTCGCGGTCGGCGACCTGAACGGGGACGGGCGCGCGGACATCACGGTTGGGCACCAGGACCTCGGACGCATCGCGGTGCTCCTGGGCGACGGCCGCGGGGGCTTTCGTCCCGCGCCCGGCTCTCCGGTCGCGGTCGGGCGGGCGCCCTACCCGCACGCGCTCGCCGACGTGAATGCTGACCGCCGGCTCGACTTGGTCGTTCCGGACGTTGCGGGAAATCGGATCCGCCTGTTCGCCGGGGACGGCTCAGGCCGATTTCGCCCCCTTCCGGCCGTCTCCACCGGAATCGGGCGCCCCTACTTCGTCGTCGCGCGCGACCTGAACGGCGACGGAAAGACCGATCTGATCGCCACCCACGACGACACGCATCGCGTCGCGGCTCTGCTCGGCGACGGACGCGGCCGGTTCCGGCATGCCCCTTCCTCCCCGTTCGACGGGCGCGCCTCGTCCTGGAAGGGAGACGTCGCGGATCTGAACGGAGACGGGAGGTTGGATCTGGCGCTCGCCGGAGGTGGATCGGTGCGGATTTTCGACGGCGACGGCCGCGGAGGCTTTCGCTTCCGGTCGTCCCTCTCCACGCGGGGCGAATCCTGGGACGTGACCCTGACGGACGTGAGCGCGGACGGGCGACCCGATGTCGTGACCCCATCCGGCGCGGCGGGGGTCGTTCATGTATTTCTCGCCCCGTGAGGGGTAACACTCAGCCTCATTGGGCGGTCCTCTCCGAAGACTCCGTTGTCTCCTCAAACCGGCGATGCAGCGTGACGGGTGCGGCCTTCCCGCGCACGCGCATGTTGATGAACTCGACGCCCAGTGAGAACGCCATCGCGAAGTAGATGTATCCCTTGCCAATGTGCTGCCCCATCCCATCGACGATGAGCATGACGCCGATGAGCAGGAGGAAGCTCAGGGCGAGGATTTTCATGGTCGGGTGCCGGTTGACGAAGTCGCCGATAGGCCCTGCGAACACGAGCATGACCGCCACCTTGGACTCCGACCGGAGGCTTCCAGGGCCTTCAGAAGGTCTCCCGTCGCCATTTGCTCTTCAAGGGCTATGCCTCATTCAGGTCTAGGAGATGACGTCTTCGACTTTGATGGTCGCCGCACTTTCGACGCTCTGCGCACGACTTTGGTGACTAACCAGTTGTTCTTTCCAAGGCGGCGGACTCGTGCGAACCCTTGGCTCTCGAACATGGAAGCCGTGCCGTTGTGAAGGAAGGAGCCGGAGACCGACCGCCCTTCGGCATCTTCCGGATAGCTCTCCACCGTTCCACCGCCGAGACGGGCAATCTCCTGCAGTGCGCCTTTGAGCGCGGTGGAAGCGACTCCTTTGCCACGGTAGGCCTTATCAACGAAGAAACAAGTGATTCGCCAATCCGGAAGAGAAGTGGGGCCTTCGCGATAAGCGCGCTGGCGCTTGATGCGTGGAAGTTCATCCGGGGAGCCGAACTGACACCAGCCCACACACGCGGCGCCGTCATAGACGAGGGCGGCGTGAGCACGACCTTCGCGGACTCGACATTCCTTCTCGGATCGGTTCTGTGCCACAGTCCTGTTGCGCCCCTCACCTTTGGGATGGAATGCCATGCACCAGCAACCACCCCATACCCCGTTGTGCCTCTGCACTAGGCGAGCGAAGTCCTCCCACGTGGCTTCGTCCAGGGGCCTTACGCTGAAAGTGCGCACTGTCGCTCCTTTCGATCGAGGCGAATGAGACGTGAGGGCTAACTGGAATTGGGCCGAACACCCATATCAGAGTACATTGACGGCCTAGATCGCGGTGACTGCTGGCTACGGTCAGGTTGGCTAATACTACTCGGAGGCGAGGACTCATCTTGGGCTTGAGAAGGACTGCCTGGAGGCGAGGGCGGTTGAGCCACCGGAAGCAGGCCCAAGTCGTCGCGCTCCCCCGAGTTGGCGGCCTGCACCACCGCTACACTCGTCGCGCGGCGTAGGATTCACTTCACCCGCGCGCGCCTTGCAGGCTAACGCGCCGGGACGCCTCGGCATTCCCAAGCCGCAGTCTGACACCACCCCGGCCAAACGATCACGCTCCAGGCTGGAAA
>JBKJXM010000090.1:0-6012 GCA_046716305.1 Candidatus Eiseniibacteriota bacterium | reverse complement strand
ACGTCCACGGTGATCTTCTTCGAGAGGTCGCCGCCCGCGATGGCGGTGGCCACCTCGGCGATGTTCCGCACCTGGGCCGTCAGGTTCGAGGCCATGGCGTTCACCGAATCGGTGAGGTCCTTCCACGTGCCGCCCACGCCGGGCACCTGCGCCTGGCCGCCCAGCTTTCCTTCCGTCCCCACCTCGCGCGCCACGCGCGTCACTTCGGCGGCGAACGCGTTCAGCTGGTCCACCATCGTGTTGATCGTGTTCTTCAGTTCGAGGATCTCGCCGCTCACGTTCACGGTGATCTTGCGCGAGAGGTCCCCGCGCGCCACGGCCGTGGTCACCTCGGCGATGTTTCGCACCTGGCCCGTCAGGTTCGAGGCCATCGAGTTCACGTTGTCGGTGAGGTCCTTCCACGTGCCGGCCACGCCCGGCACCTGCGCCTGGCCGCCCAGCTTTCCTTCCGTCCCCACCTCGCGCGCCACGCGCGTCACTTCCGAGGCGAAGGCGTTGAGCTGGTCGACCATGGTGTTGAGCGTTTCCTTGAGGCGGAGAATCTCGCCGCGCACGTCCACCGTGATCTTGCGCGAGAGGTCGCCGTCGGCGATGGCGGTGGCCACCTCGGCGATGTTCCGCACCTGGGTGGTGAGGTTGTCGGCCATGGAGTTGACCGAGTCGGTCAGGTCCTTCCACGTGCCGGCCACGCCTGGGACCATGGCCTGGCCGCCCAGCTTCCCGTCGGTGCCCACCTCGCGCGCCACGCGCGTCACTTCGCCGGCGAACGCGTTGAGCTGGTCCACCATCGTGTTCAGCGTGTCCTTGAGCTCGAGGATCTCCCCCTTCACGTCCACCGTGATCTTGCGCGAGAGGTCCCCGCGCGCCACGGCGGTCGCGACCTCGGCGATGTTCCGCACCTGGGCCGTCAGGTTGGAGGCCATGAAGTTGACGTTGTCGGTGAGGTCCTTCCACGTGCCGCCCACGCCGGGCACCTGTGCCTGGCCGCCCAGATTCCCCTCGGTGCCCACCTCGCGCGCCACGCGCGTCACTTCGGCGGCGAACGCGTTCAGCTGATCCACCATCGTGTTGATCGTGTTCTTGAGCTCGAGGATCTCGCCCTTCACGTCCACCGTGATCTTGCGCGAGAGATCCCCGCGCGCCACGGCCGTGGTCACCTCGGCGATGTTCCGCACCTGGGCCGTCAGGTTCGAGGCCATGAAGTTGACGTTGTCGGTGAGATCCTTCCACGTGCCGGCCACGCCGGGCACGACCGCCTGTCCACCCAGCTTCCCGTCGGTCCCCACTTCACGCGCCACGCGCGTCACTTCCGACGCGAAGGATCGGAGCTGGTCCACCATCGTGTTGATGGCTTCCTTGAGCTGGAGAATCTCGCCGCGCACGTCCACGGTGATCTTCCGCGAGAGGTCGCCGTCGGCCACGGCGATCGTGACCTCGGCGATGTTCCGCACCTGGGCCGTCAGGTTGGAGGCCATGGAGTTCACGCTCTCGGTGAGGTCCTTCCACACGCCGCTCACCTCGCGCACCTGCGCCTGCCCGCCCAGCTTGCCCTCGGAGCCGACCTCGCGGGCCACGCGGGTCACCTCGGAGGTGAAGACTTCGAGCTGCTTGATCATCGTGTTCACGATGGTGGCGGCGCGGAGGAACTCCCCTTCCAGCGGGCGCCCGTCCACGTCCACTCGCACCGTCTGGAGCAGGTCGCCGCGCGCCACGGCGGTGATCGCCCGGGTCACCTCCCGGGTCGGCCAGACGAGGTCGTCCACCAGGGTGTTGACCGTAACCTGCATCTCGCCCCAGGCCCCGCTGTTCCGCGCGAAGCGCATCCGCTCGCGGGTCTTCCCCTTCTTTCCGACGACCTGGCCGACCCGCTTCAGCTCCTCGGCCATGTGCTGGTTGGCGACGGCGATGTCGTTGAAGGTGTCGGCGATCTTTCCGTCGAGGCCGGTCCAATGACCCGGCAGGCGGACGGAAAAGTCCCCGTCACGCATCGCCTGGAGCGCGCGCAGGATCATCCCCGGATCGGGGGCCTGGGACGCGGCGCCGCCGTTGGACTGGGGATCGGACTTGGAGTTGGCTTTGGAAGACGAAGGGTTAGCGGGAGACTCGGTGCGCGGTGGGTTCATGCAAGACTCCGAGATTGCCTTATCTATTAAAAAGTTAGATGGGCGGCGAAGCAATGGCTGGTGCCTCGCCAGCCGTCACTAATTTTACAATAAGCGGGGGGTGCCGACGCTAGAGAAATGTGTCAGCGAATCCGGATCCAGCGCCGGACCGCCCGGAAGGGCTCCTGCCCGCTCACTTCCATGCGTGCGAAGTAGACCCCCGAGGGGGCCGCCTGGTTCCGGTCGTCCCGGCCGTCCCACTGGCCCCGGAATCGGCCGGCGGGCAGGGGGGCGGTGAGGAGGGTCCGGATCAGGCGCCCGTCGGCCGCGTAGACCCGGAGGGCCGCCGTGCCCGGGGACGCCAGGTCGAACCGGAAGGCCGTGGCCGCGCCGAACGGGTTGGGGGCGTTCGCATGGAGGGCGCTCACGGCCGGGGGCGCCCCCTCCTCCACCTCGATCCCGGGGGCCGCGAACCGCTTGCCGGTGACCCGGACCGTGTCCCGCGCCGCGAACTGCGTCACTCCCTGGACCTCGCCCGTGATCACCAGAGGCACGGCGCTCCCGTCGGGCAGCGCCCGCTCCACCGCGTCCCGGGCAAAGGCCAGGTCGAGGTCAGCCCGGCCATCCCCGTTCAGGTCGCGCACCCGCGTGTCCACCAGGTCGAGCGGAACGGTCCCCTGGAGCCTCACCCCCGGCAGGAGCACCCGGGCCGCATCCAGGTCGGCCGGCATCATGATCCGCGCGCGGACCTGCTTTCCCTTGCTGCCCCGCTGAATAGTCGCAGGGGTCACGTTCGCGGCCAGCTCCCGCCGGGGCTGGAACGCCGCGGCGGTGATCGGGACGGTGACCACCGGCGTTACGGGGTCGTCGCTCGAAAAGGTGATCGAGGCGCTCCGGTCGCCGGCTGCCAGCGGCTGATAGCGGACGCGGACGACCGCGTCCTGCTGGGCGCCCACGCTCAGGGACGAGGGGGTGACCGTGAAGTCGGGCGAGCCGCTCACGATGGAGGCCACCTCCAGACGGTCGTTGCCGGCGTTCGTGATGCGGAGCGAGTCAATCCGCGTCTCTCCCACGAGGAGCGTGTCGAAGCGGAGCGCCGCCGGGGCGACCGTGAGGCGGGGAATTCCGAGCGCACGAAGCGACACGGGGATGATCGCCTCCATCCGGTCGGGATCGTTGGAGGAGACGCGGAGCGACCCCTGGTAGGTGCCCGCGAAAAGCCCCTTCGCGCGAAGGGAGACGGCGACGCTCGTGCTCTCCCCGGGCTCCAGGCTGCCGAACCGCTCCGGCACCGAGAGCCAGGAGGGGGCCGCCGAGAAGCGGATCGCCATCCCGTCGCGGAGGTACTCGTCGTCGAAGACCACGGTCAGCCCGTCGGTCTTCGTCCGGTTCTGGATTCCGATCGTGCCGCTGGTCACGGGCGCCCCCATCAGGAGGTACTGGTAAACGATCGCGCCCGACGGGTAGAGGATAACCTGGAACGTGAACGGTCCCCCGCGCTGCCGCCGCGCCACGCCCGAGTACTCCACGATCAGCCGCGTTCCGTCGCTGTGGTAGAAGGCGTGCTCCACCCCGGCGAAGTTCAGGTCGTCCCAGAAGGCCGCCAGCATGTTGGGCGGCGCGCCGGTCGTGGGGAGCGGCTGGTTCCCGAACGCGACGGTCGTATCGGTGAACGAGATCCACCCGTGAGTGCAGACGTTGAACGTGGTGAACACCCGGTCGTAGAAGGGGAACGCGAAACCGATCGGGAGCGGCCCCGAGTTCTGGTCGAGCAGCCGGATCGGCACCGGGGTCCCAGTGGCGCTGATTTCCTGCCAGTTGAATATCGGCCCGCCCGGCTGGTTGCTGTCCACCCACCGATACCCGAAGGCGTCCGGACCTCCGTTCCCGAGCGCCTTCATGCCCGGCCTTGGGTCCTCCGCGTCGCGATCCACGAACAGCGCCTCGTGCACCGCCACCGCGGGGGCGCCGTTCATCGCCTCGACGCCGTAGCTCATCGAGGAACCCCCGTTGTTCCGGATCTGGAACGAAGCGAAGGTGCTGTCACCCAGCGCCAGGCGCGCCTCGATCGGAGCCGTGGCCACTTGAAGAGAAGGGGCGACCAGCCCCACGCCGGTGACCCCGACGGGGACGGGGTCGCCGGGCGCGTCATGGGTGAAGGTGAGCGTTCCCTCCCGTGACCCCGCGGCCGCGGGAATGAACGTGAGCCGGACGGTTTGCGTGCCGCCGGGAGCGACCGTGAACGACGCGGGCGAGGCCGTGAAGTCGGGAGGATCGATTGCGGCCGAAGAGACCGAGAGCGGTGCGGTGCCCGGGTTCGAGACGATGACCTCCGCCTCGGAGGAGCGCCCCAGGAACACGTCGCCCAGGTGGACCCGCGTGGCGGTAGCCGCGATCAGCGGGCCGTCGGCGACGGCCATCTGGGCCGCGATCGAGAGGACCGGCTCATCGGGGTCGTTGCTCTCCACGATCACCGAGCCTCGGTACACGCCGGCCTTGAGCCCCAGAGCGTCCACGGCGAGGGTGACGGGGAATTCCGCTCCGGCCGCCACCGTGCCGACGGCGGGCGTGGCCACGATCCACAACCCGCCGATCGTCCCGTGCCCATGGTTCGGGAACCAGTCGCTCGGCTGAATGGAGTTCCCGACCACCCCCGACACGTTCATCCGACCGTTGTCGTTGCCCAGCCAGGAGAGCGGGATCGAGAAGCGGATCGCGCGCGGCTCCACGACGACCGGGAAGCTCTGCTGATAGTTCCCGCTGTGGGCGTCGAAGAGATCCACGTAGCCGAATCCGATGGAGAAGAGCCCGATCTCGTACTCGACGCCGGTATCCTGCCGCGGGTGTCCGAAGCTGGGGTCGCGTCCGGTGTTCGGATTCTGGTCCACGTCCAGCGACACGAAGCCACCGAAGTTGAGCGGGACGAAATCGCCCGCCGTGGTCATCTCGACGTTCAGGAATCCACCGCGGGCGGAAGCGCGTAAGACCAGGAAATCGACGACCCCTCCGTCGCCGCGTGAGTCCGCCACCACCAGGGGCAGCGTGTCCACCGACGCGGGGTGAAGCGACGGGGGCGCGACCAGGGTCTTGACCCGGACCGAGGCCTGGACCGCAGCGGCGTGCGCCTCGGCCCACGTCCTCGGCAGCGCGGCGGCGCGCGTCGTGCCCGCGGCGGTGACGGCCGCGGGAGTCGGCGCCTCTTCCTCGAAATGGATCGAGAACTGGAGGTCGCTTCCCACGCGGTTCGCGATGGTGATCGGCCGCGTGGTGTTGGCCCCCGTCGTGAGCGAGGCGCTCACGGAGGCGGGCCCGATGTCGATGTCGGGCGCCGGCAAGCCGGACGCGGCGAGAGAAACCCTGATCTCCGACTCGTCGGGATCGTCCGTGCCGAGCGTCAACGCGGCGCCCGCCAGGGGCCCGACCACGACCGGTGTGTAGACGAGAACGATGGCGCCCGACGCTCCGGGTGTCAGCGAGAGCGTTTCGGGGCGCGCGACAACTTCCGGGTGATTCACGGCGACCGAGGTCACGCGGAGCGGCGCGACCCCGAGGTTCCGCACGACGACCGAGTCGGTCTTGACGTCGCCCACGAAGACCGGCCCGAAGTCGATCTGCGCGGGGCTCTCGAGACGTCCGAAGCCGGCGCGAGCGACAGGTCCACCGGCACCAGGAAATCGGTGCGCGCGGGGTCGTTGGTCCGGAACACGATCGCCGCGCGGTACTCCGCGCCCGCGAGCTGGGCTCCGTCGAACCGGGCGGTCACCGTGCTCGTCTGTCCCGGCGCTGTGATGCCGGAGGATGGCGTGACCGCGAGCCACGCGACCCCGCCCAAACAGTCGAGCGACTGGGAGGCGATCATCCGGTTGTCCGGAAAAATCGCCGAAACGTCCGCGAAGAGCCGCCCCGCCAC
>JBKJXM010000089.1:0-11435 GCA_046716305.1 Candidatus Eiseniibacteriota bacterium | reverse complement strand
GCTCGACGGTGATCACTTTGGGAATCGGCGACTTCGACCGGGGGAAGCTCCCGAACTCGCGGTCGAACCAGCGGAGCGCCGTGTCCGTGTCGAAATCGCCCACGAGAACGGCCTCGGCGTTGTCGGGATGGAAGAAGTTCCGGTAGTGCTCCCGCAGCTTCTCGGTGGTGACCCCCTCGATGTCCGAGCGGTACCCGATCGTGTTCCAGTGATAGGGGTGCGCCTGGATGGCCGCGGCGATGACTGCCTTGTCGAGCGCGCGATAGGGGCTGTTCTCGCCGATCTCGTATTCGTTCCGCACCACCGACATCTCGGGCTGGCGCTCGGAGTCGAGGATGAGCGCGCGCGAAAGCCGATCGGCTTCGATCTTCATGGCCAGCTCGAGCTTCTCCGCCGGGAGCGTCGAGTAGCCGGTCATGCGGTCGTACCACGTCGTCATGTTGGACGAGCTGTAGTCCGCCCCCGACTCGTAGAGCACTTCCTGGAACGTTTTCTTCCCGTTCGCCTTCCCGAAGCTCCGCGTGCTCTTGTTGAAGAGCATGTGCTCCAGGAGATGCGCCGAGCCGGTGTTTCCCGGGGCTTCGTTGCGCGAGCCCACGTGGTAGACCACCAGGAAGGTAGTCACCGGCGCGGCGTGATTGGGGGCGAGGAGGATCTTCATGCCGTTCGAGCGCAGGCGGTATTGGGTGATGCCGGCCTTCGAGTCGAGGCGCTCCACGCCCGCGGGGGGCGGCGCCTCGCGCCGGTCCGCCGTTGCGGCGGAGGCCGGCGGAGCGGTGAGTGCGAGAAGGAGGAGCCCGGTGCCGGCGGTGCCGAGCGCGCGCCCGCGCCGCCGCAGCGCCCGGGAATGGGTTGGTAGCGCTACGGGGATTCGAACCCCGGTCTGATGGCTGAGAACCATCTGTCCTAACCCCTAGACGATAGCGCCACAGCCGGCTTTCATGGCTTCCGTCTCGATGAGATCAATGGCTGGGGGAAGAGGATTCGAACCCCTGTACCGTGGTCCAGAGCCACGTGTCCTACCACTGGACGATCCCCCAAAAGGCCGCCCAATCTATCACGCTGGCCCCGAAGCGTCAACGCGGGCGGGCGGCGGACGGCGGGTCGGACCGCGTGTTGCGACCTCTACGGGGTCGGAGTTTCCTTCCGGAAGTGGTGGCGCGCCCACACCACGAAGAGAACGAGGAACGCGATCACCACGACGACGTCGAAGCCGCGCATGAAGTTCTTGATGTCGTGCCAGTGCTCGCCGAGCACGACGCCGACCCACGCCAGGAGGAGGGACCAGATCACCGAGCCCGCGAACGTGTAGATCGTGAATCGCAGGAAGGGGACCCGCGCGGCGCCCGCCGGGAACGAGATGAAGGTGCGCACGATGGGGAGAAGGCGGCTCCAGAACGCGACCGCGGTCCCATGCTTCTGGAGCCAGTGGTTCCCCCGATCGTAGTCGGCCACCCGGATCACGCGCCACCGCGCCAGGCGCTCCGCCAGCGGCCGCCCGCCCCACATCCCAGCCCAGTACGCGATCCAGGAACCGAGGACGTTTCCGACGCCTCCGGCGAGCGCGACCCCCCACAACGTGAAGCGCCCCGTCGAGACGAGATACCCCGAAAAGGGCATGATGATCTCACTAGGCAGGGGGATGCAGGCGCTCTCGATGGTCATGCAGACCACGATGCCCACATACCCCCACGACGAGATCGTGGACAGGATGAAGGCGGACAAGGGCGCGATGATGGCTTCGATGACCGACACGGCGGCACCCTAGCGGACTCCACCGCTCGGGGACAAGCGGAAAGACTTCATTCTTGAGGGTGTTACGAAGCCCGTGGTAGCGTCGAAGCTCGAATGAACTTCCTCAGGCCACGACGACGGCCCTCCTGGGCGCAACTCGCCGCGGTGGGTAGCCTTCTCGTCGGTGCCCCCCTCGCGGCCATCGCATCCCCCGAAGTGGTAGCGGTGCGGGGGGTCCCCTCGTCCCTGTCCGAGGAATTCGGCCCCGCAGTCCCGATCGCGCCCGGCGTCATCGCGTCGCCGACCGGAAGCGGCGTGGACTTCTACGACCTGACCCCGCCGCAGGCGACGCGGCTGGGCACGTTCCGGACGGCGGGCACGATCGAGCGCGCCTCGGCGGCGGGCTCCACGGTATTCCTCTTCGCCGGGTTTCGCGGCATCGTGGCCGTGGACGCCTCGGACCCCGCCGCTCCCACGGCATTGGGCTCGATCGGAACCCTCGGGCGAATCTCCCTGGGCGCCGCGGCGCCCTCGGGCGTAGGCGTCCTCGCGGCCGCCGATTCCGTCCTTCACTTCCTCACCTGGGACCCGCTCACCGGCTTCGACCTCCGCCGCTCGGTGATCTACAACGACGGGCGGCACGTCGCCGCGATCGCCGCGAGCGGCGACTCGTTCCTGGTGGCGAGCAACCGGGGAATCGCGCCGGGGCGCGTCATCCTGACGCTCTACCGCATGCGCGCGGGGGCCGCTCCCGAGTCCTTGTCCGAGTTCGCCTTCAACGGCCATCGCGCGACCGACCTCGCCTGGAGGGGACCGATCGCATTCGTCGGCGACAGCAATCTCGGCGTCCTGGTCGTGAACGTGCCGGCGCGCGCCATCGCCGGAAGCTACCCGGTGCTCGGCGTGAAGGTGGTGCGCTCGCTCGACGTGAACGATTCGGTCCTGGTGGTCGCGGCGGAGGGAAGGACGTTCGTCCGCTACCGGCGCGCCGGCGCGGCGGGCGACTCGCTGACCGGGGAGACGGTGCGAATCACGGACCAGGACCCCGCTCACGCGCGGCTGAGCGGCGACCTGGCCGTGGTGTCGACGTACGACCAGATCGCGCCCACCCCTCCCGAGGAGGCCGGTCGCTCGCTCCTCGAGTTCGTCTCCGTTTCCGGCGGGGCCGAGCCGCCCCCCGTGGGCGGCACCGGGCGGGTGCGCCGGGTCGCGGTCGCCGGCGGGCTGGCCTACGTGGCCGACTACACGGAGGGGCTCCGCATCTACCGCGCCGGGGGCGGAGACTCGAGCCTGGTCGGAGCGGCGCCCCCGGCTCCAGGCTCGCGCGCCGTGGACATCGCCCTCGACCCCGTTCTCCCTCTGGCCTACCTCGCGAGTGGCCCGGCGGGGCTCGAAGTGTTCCGCATCGAGAATCCGGCGGCCCCGTTCCGGGCGACCTCGGTGCCGCTTCCCGGCTCCGCGAGCGCCGTCACCGTGGTGGCTCCCAATCTCGTGGCGGTGGCCCGAAGAGGGAACCCGGCCGGCGTCACGTTCTTCGACATCGAATTCAACACGATTGACTCGAGCGTCGTGGCGATCGCACGCGGCTCCGTGGACGATCCCTTCCTCGTGGACCCGCGCGACATGGCGGCGCGCGACACCGTCCTCTTCGTGGCGGACGAGCTGCTGGGCGTGGTGTCGATCGGATTCGGGAACCCCGATCTTCCCGGCACGTTCGGCACGACGTCGGGCGCGGCGGCGCGGGATCTGGATCTGGCCGGGACGCGTCTCCTGGTGGCCACCGTACGGCGCGGGCTCCAGATTGTCGACGTGACCAATCCCTCCGCGGCGATCCTGCGCGGGGAATTCGCGATGCCGCCCCTCCTGGGCGTCACCCAGAACGGATCGTCCGCGATCGCCTTTCTGGGAGAGGACGGAGCCGTGGTCGTGGACGTGAGCGCGCCCGCGGCGCCCTTCGCGCGCGGGCCGATCGCGGTGCCCGGGCACGCGCGCGACGGCGTCTGGATCGGCGACACGCTTCTGGTCGCCGCCTCGCTCTCGCTCGAGCGCTACCTGGTCCATCCCGCGCCGGTCAGCGTGCCGGGCATCGACGCGAGTCTCGACACCGGGTCCGGGCTGGCGAGGGCGCTCCTCTCCTGGGCGCCGGTGACGGTCCCGGGGATCGTCGGGCTGAACGTCTACCGCGACTTGGGGAACGGCTCCGGAGTGAATGCCGCTCCGACCGGCCGCCGCGTGAACCGGGATCTCCTTCCGGCGACGGCCGTGGCCGCGGTGGACGATTCGCTGCTGTCCGGAGTCGCCCACCGCTACCGCCTCGAGGCGTTCCTCGCCGACGGAAGCTCGATCAAGGTGGCGGAAGGGTTGCTCTTCGTCTCGTCGGCGGCGCAGGTCGGGCGCGTCTATCCCAATCCGTTCCGCCCCCGCAGCGGCGCGCTGGCCGCCGTGCCGTACCGGCTCCTGGCCGCCGGCTCTCCCGTGCTCACGCTCCGCGTGTTCGACGTCGCGGGCCGCCTGGTGCGGGAGGTGCGGACGACCGCGCAGACCACGGCTGGCTTCGGCGTGGTCTCCTGGGACGGCCGGGACGCCGCCGGAGGCGCCGCTCCCTCGGGCGTCTACTATCTGCGGCTGACCGGCCCCGGACTGGAGGGCTCGCGTGTGGTCACGCTCCTTCGCTGAGCGCGCCCGCGCCGCGCTCGCCGGAGCGCTCCTCCTCGCCGCCGCGGCGGGAGCCCTGATCCCGAGCCGCGCCTGCGCCCAATATCCGAATCCCGCCCCGCCGACTCAGCCCGATACGCCTGTGCCCGGCACCAGCCAGGACCGGCCCCGCTTCTCCGTGGACGCGACCGTCGAGCCGGGGCCGGGGACCCCGATCGTGCGTCTCGACTACCGGATGGCGCGATCCGAGCTCCTCTTCGAAAGGAAGCTTCCCGGATACCACGCGGCCTACGAGGTGCGCGTGGTCTTCACCCTCGACAAGGGTGACCGGCAGGTGACCGGAGAAGTTTTCGTGCGCGAGCTGAACGTCCGGACGTACGCCGAGACGCGGCCGATCGGGGGCGACATCATCGACCACGTCGAGCTGGCCGTTCCGCCGGGCAAGTACGATGTGACGGTGGTCATCCGGGACCTGGTGGCCGAGCGCCCGTCGGGCACCCGCATCGAGATCGAAGTTCCCGCCCAGGCGGCAGGTCCGATCTGGTTCTCGGATCTCTCGTTCGGCACGGTGAAGCGTCCGGTCGATCCCGCCAATCCGCGCGCCGCCCTCGAGCTGAATCCGTCGCGCCGGTACAGCGACAACATCTCGAGCATGGCGGTGTTCAGCGAGGTGGTCGACTCCAGGCCGTTCAACCCCCAGGACTCCTACCGCATCGAGTACCGCGTGCAGAACGATCTTCAAGAACGCGCATTCCACCGCGACACGACGCTCGCGCGCCGCGAAGGGAAGACCCCCTTCGTCCTGCGGCCGGGAATCCTGTCGCTCGCACCTGGGAACTACCGCTTCGTGGTCGAGCTCAAGTCTCCGGAGCTCCCCTTGCCCGGCCGGAAGCGGGCGCCGATCCGCCGCGAGAAGTCCTTCGAGGTGGTCCAATCCGTCGCCTCGATCGCGGCCGATCCGAAGAGCACGTTCGACGTCCTCGAAATCATCGCCGACGACGAGGAGCGGAAGCAGATGGACAGGCTGAAGACCCCGGAGGAGCAGGCCGCGTTCTGGGAGCAGTTCTGGAAGCGGCGCGACTCGCCCGAGACCCCCGAGAACGAAGCGATGCTGGAGTTCTATCGCCGGGTCCAGTACGCGAACCAGCACTTCGGCGTCGGGACGCAGGGCTGGAGGACGGACATGGGGCGGACCTACATCAAATTTGGAGAGCCGGACGAGGTGGTCCGGAGCCCCTTCAACTTCGATCGTGATCCCGAGGAAGTCTGGTACTACTACAAGGACCGCCGCACGTTCACGTTCGTCGACAGGCAAGGCTTCGGCCGCTACGAACTGGATCAGATGCGGTCGCAGTGACGCGGTGAACGACCCTCGCGCGCGGTGGGCCGAGTACCTGGCCTTGAAGAAGATGCGGGCGACCCTCCCGCGCCGGCAAATCCTAGACGCCGTCGCCCAATCCGCTGGTCATTTCGACGCCGAGACGCTCCGCCTCCGGTTGAAAGGGCAGGGGAGAAGGCTTTCGCGCGCGACGATTTACCGCACGCTGTCGCTCCTTCAGGGCGCCGGCATCCTCAGGCGAGTCCAGCTCGTGGACGACGCGCTCCATTATGAGTTGGCGCGCCCCGGCGATCCCCACCATCACCTCGTCTGCCGCCGGTGCGGGTCCGTGCAGGAAGTTCTGGACCCGGATGTGAGCCTGGGATTGGCGAATCTGGTGGCGCGAAACGCCTTCGAGCCCGAAGAGGTCTCGATCCGAATCCGGGGACTCTGCGCCCGCTGTCGCGCGCGGGGCGGCTCCGCGATCCGCAAGGATTGAGCTACTGAGTCTCCGTGCATTGTCGCTAGTCGTTCCGTATTAAGTACTTGCGGCCTTTAATCGAAATATTAGTTTGACACGCCCCAACGGCTCCCCCTAACGTGCCGCCGTTCTTCCCGAACACTCCTCTCAGGACGTGTGCCGTGGTGTGGACTCGCCATGCGCCAGTGGCGCATCGGTGGACTGGGTCATGGAAAGGGGGTGGGGGCAAGAGTCCAACGCGCAGGAATCTGCTCTCACGCAGCTCCCCGGATCCCAGGCGAAGGCTAGCGGTTCGGGCTGGAGACCCTGGATAGTCCGGGGTCCACTACCAAGGAGGCTAATAAAGATGTCTCAGCGAAAGCTGATCGTTTCACTCTGCGTCGCGGTACTCCTCGCGATGACCGCCGGCGTCAGCCAGGGCTCCGTGTCGCGGATGGAAGGCATGGGTCTCAATGTCCCGACGCTCAGCCAGTTCACCGACGACTACGCCAACATCTACTGGTACCCGACGTCCGTCGTCCGGCAGAACAATCTCGTTCTCGCGGAAATTGGAAACAACCCGAGCGGCGACGTGGACGAAGTGGACGTGTTCGATCAGAGCTACACGGTCATCCGGAACTTCCCGAAGATCGGCGCCATCGCGTTTCAGATGGCCCAGAGCCAGAACGAGGTGCTCACCGGCTCGAGCAACCTGAACAACGAGCAGCTCGACGTGATCTGGGGGCGCTCGTTCTCGGCCTTCGATTTCGCCGTCCGCCTCGACATCACCAATTCGTCCTTCGAGACCGTCGCCGGCCCGGCTCCCGGGGCGTCGTTCGAGTCGCGTGGGTTCAGCGCATTCGATCCGTTTCTTCTCGACCCCATTCCCGCCTTCATCACGGCGGACTCGGATCAGATCGTCGACAACGGAATCGAGCTCAACACGTATGGCGTGACCCCGGCGATCGCTCTCCATTTCGGAGAGGATGACCGGCTCGAGGTGGCGGCGACCTACCGCCGCTTCACGTTCAACCGCACCGAGGCCCCCGCCGGCGAGTCGTGGGAAGACGCCGGCAACCCGTCGTACGCCATCCTGGCGCGCGCCATCCTCCATCGGAGTGGCACTCACACGTGGTTCCCGGCCGCGTGGTACGTCAGCGACGATCTCTCGTGGGAGATGCGCGGCGTGCTCGTGAACCCGGTCACCGCCGACGAGACCTACAAGAGCATGGGCATCGGAATTTCCGACAACATGCGCGTGAACGACAACAACCTGCTCCTCTGGGGCGTGACCTTCGCCCAGACCAAGCACTCCTACGAGCGGACCGACGCCAACACGGGCGGCCCCGCGGGCGACACCCGCACGTTCGAGGACAAGGTGACCGCGATGCCGCTGGTCTTCGCGGCACTGGAGACCGACGCGACGCGGTGGCTCAAGCTCCGGATCGGCGCGAGCCGCGGGCACTTGATGACCAAGACCGAGTCGGCCGACTTCGTGGCTCCCGCGAATACGATCGAAGCAGAGGCCCGGAGCTCGGACTTCAACCTGGGACTCGGCACGGGGATCCGCTGGAACAACCTGGACATCGATATGACCTTGAACCAGCAGTTCCCGCTCTCCGGCGGGTACATCCTCTCCGGAAACCCCCAGACGCCGTTCAACCGGGTCTCGGCGACGTACCACTTCTAGACGGATCGGGGGGTTGCCCCCGTGCAGCACCCGGAGCCTCCGGCCTCGCGCCGGGGGCTCCTTTTTTGCGAATCCTGTTGACAAGCGTCATCCCACATTTCTAGTGTGAAACGTGCAAGGTGTTGCGGCCCAAGCGGACTCCCGGGCCGCCTGAAGAAAAGACTCAAGGCGGAGGGAGGGGGCTTAGACAAGAACGCCGGTTAGAGTGGACGAATGCCGATGAGGGGCCCAGCGATGGGCGAGGGAATTCACGGCATCTACGCAAGATGTCGTACGTGGGCTTCGATCATCAAGGAAGACGAGACCCCGTTTGGCGTTTCCACGATGTATAGGAGGGCGAGTCATGGTTCGACCTCGGACGCTGTTGAAGTTGGGCGTCGCCACGCTGATCGTGGTGGGCGCCTGTTTCGTTGCCCCGAATACGTGGGCGGGAACCACCGGCCAGATCTCCGGGACGGTTCGTGACGGCAAGACGGGGGAGCCGATCGGGCTCGCCACCGTCACCATCCCCGATCTGAAGCGCGGGGCCGTCACCGACACCCAGGGGCGTTTCTTCATCCTGAATCTCCCGCCCGGGAAGTACACGACGCGGGTCGCGCTTCTGGGCTACGTGCCGCAGGCCCGGGAAGAGGTCACGGTCATTCCCGACTTCACGACGACGGTCGACTGGTCGCTCGAGTCCACGGTCCTGAAGGACGTGGCCGAGGTGACCGTGAAGGCCGAGCGGCCGCTCATCCAGCGCGACGCGACCGGAACCACGAAGTTCCTGACCGGCGATGAGATCCGGAACCAGCCGCTGCGCGGTTACAAGGACGCGGTGGCGCAGCAGTCGGGCGTGGTGAACTTCCAGGCGCGCCTGGACAGCCCGCAGTTGAACGGAAGCGAGTCGATGAACGGGAGCACCCTGATCATCCGCGGCGGCCGTCCGAACGAGGTGGCCTACTTCGTCGACGGCTTCTCGCAGCAGGATCCGCTCACCGGCTTCTCCACGACGGCCATCAACAACGACGCCATCGAGGAGATCGTCGTCCAGTCCGGCGGGTTCAACGCCGAGTACGGGCGGATCAACTCGGGAGTGGTGAACGTGGTGACGCGCGAGGGGGCCGACCGCTACTTCGGCTCGATCGAGGGCGCCACCGACAACCTCTCGGGGAGCTGGCTCAAGGCGCCGCGCCGGGACAACAATACGTACGCGCTGTCCGTGGGCGGCCCGCTCATGCCCAGCATGAAGCAGGTCTCCTTCTACCTCTCGGGCGAGCGGCGCTACAACCGCGACCGCAATCCCAGCTTCCAGACGGACAAGGTGACCTACACGCCGCAGGGCTCCGTCTCGACGGACTTTTTCGAGAAGGGGATTCTTCCATCCAATTCCAGCTCCACCTGGGCCACGGTCGGCAAGCTCACGTTCCGGCCGTCGCCGCTCCACACGCTGAAACTGGGCGGCACGTTCAACACGGAGAACTGGCAGCAGTACCTGAACTCGTACCGCTTCAACCTCAATCACGCGCCCCGGTACGAGGACAAGAATCACTCGCTCTACACGACGTGGAACCAGAGCCTGAGCGACCGCGCGTACTACGAGGTCAAGGCGAACGTCTTCACGACCGAGCGGATGCGCGGCGACGGCGTCTACCTGGATGACCTCAGGGCCTACGCCCGGCCCTCCGGCAATCCGCTCTACGACCAGGACGAGTCGCTCTTCTGGTACGGGGACAACGACGTGGACGCCGACGGCAACCCGACCGGCGCGCACGTGTTCGACGATTTCATGCACCGGAAGTCGTCCTACTACGGCCTGGCCGCGAACTTCGCGAACCAGGTCAATCGGTCGCTTCAGATCAAGCTGGGGGGCGACTACCAGCGCCACACCCTCCGCTTCTACGAGCACTACTTCCCGATCCAGCTCTATGACGCGGCCGGCAACCCCGACAACTTCCGCGACGTCGACCGCTACGGGTACGACGCCCTCGGGAACGAGTTGGACGAGGGAGAGACGTTCGTCGACGGAAACGGAAACGGCAGCTACGACATCGGCGAGACCTTCAGCGATTCGAACGGGAACGGGCTCTACGACGATCCGCTCGACGTGCCGAAGCACCCGAAGGTCGCGAGCCTGTACGCGCAGGGGAAGTACGAGCGCCTGGGACTGGTGCTGAACGCCGGACTGCGCTGGGACTACCTGACGCCGTCCACGCGATCGCTGCGGAGCGAATCCACCCCGCTCGATCCGGACGCCGTGAACGATTCACGCCTCCAGGAGGCCGACCTCGAGGATTCGAAGGTCTACCAGCGGCTCTCGCCGCGGCTGGGCGTCGGGTTCCCGATCAGCGACCAGACCCTGGTGCACGTGAACTACGGCAAGTTCTTCCAGCAGCCCAATCTTCAGGATCTCTACGTCTCGTACGCGTTCCTCGAGCACAAGATCCGGACCGGCGGCTACTTCGTCGGCTTCGGCAATCCGAACTTGAAGCCCGAGCAAACCACAGCCTACGAGCTGGGGCTCACGCACACGCCGAACGACCGCTCGCGGATCCAGGCGTCGGCCTACTACAAGGACGTGAAGAACCTGGTCGAGATCACGAACATCCCCTCGTCGCCGAACGCGTTCTCCTCCTATCGGAACCGCGACTTCGCGACGATCAAGGGACTTGACCTCTCCTACACGCTCCGCCGGACCACCCTGGTCTCCGCGAACGCCGCATACAGTCTCTCGTGGGCCAAGGGAACGGGGTCGCTCTCCCAGAGCCAGCGAAACATCGCGTGGACCGCGAACGAGACGCCGAAGATGTCGTCGCCACTCGCCTTCGACCAGCGGCACAAGTTCTCGTTCAACCTGGACTTCCGTTATGACAAGGGGCAGGGGCCGGTCTGGAGCGGGAACCGGATCTTGGAGAACTTCGGGATCAACATCCTGGCCAACGCCGCGAGCGGAACGCCCTACACGCCGACCAAGATCTACAACGAGGTCACCCTGGCGAGCACGGCCAACGAGCCTTTGGGCTCGCTGAACAGCCGCTACGGGCCGTGGACCTTCCAGGTCGACGCCAAGGTGAACAAGACCATCCCGATCGGACGCCAGAGCCTCGACCTTTATATCTGGGCGCTGAATCTGTTCAACCGCGACAACGTGTACCAGGTGTACACGTCGTCCGGCTCCGCCCTGACGACCAACTGGCTCGACACGCCCGAAGGGCAGGCGTACGTCGAGACGAATGCGGCGAAATACGGGGAAGACGGCGCGATCGAGCGGTATCACCTGTCCGAGCGCAGCCCGCTGCTCCACGGTGTCCCGCGCATGGTGCGTTTCGGCGCCAAGCTGAGCTTCTGACATGAGAATTCCGAGGCTAAGGAGGGCACATCGGATGCGTTCCCTGAAGTGGACCGGGGCGGCGGCGCTCGTGATCCTGTTCGCCGTCCCCCACGTGCTGGCGGCAGTCCGCCCCGGCACGCCGGCCCCGCAAAAGCGCGCGGCCCCGCCGAAGCGCGCGGCCGCGATCATCGACAACAACGATCGTATGAGCGTAAACAACCTGGACATGGTGGTCACGAACCATGGATCGATCGCGTTCGACCTGATC
>JBKJXM010000088.1:0-7887 GCA_046716305.1 Candidatus Eiseniibacteriota bacterium | reverse complement strand
GGATACGATAGACTTCTGACGATGCCGATCCCCCCGATTCCCCCGCTTTCGGAGCGACCATGACGTTTCGTTCGACGCTCGCGGTCGCCCTGCTGGCCGCCCTTTCCCTCGCGCCGCCCGCCCTCGGCGACGAAGCCCGGCTCCCCACGTACGTTATCCCGACGTTCGAGGCGATCCACCTGAACCTGGACGCGGACAAGCCCGACTACTCCGGGACCGTCCAGATCCAGATCACGGTCCAGAAGCGCACGGGCACGATTCGGTTCCATGCCCAGGAGATGGAGCTGAAGCGCGTGGAGCTGAACGGACCCGGCGGAAGCGTGTCGCTGGCGGCCGGCCCCGACGTGAAGGGGATTGTCACGGCGACGTCGACCGGCCCCATCGAGCCCGGCGCCTACACGCTCACGATCGACTTCACGAACGATTTCGACCGGCGCGCCTCGTCCCTCTTCCGGCTGGAGAGCGGCGGCCGCTGGTACGCCTTCACGCAGTTCCAGGCGATCGACGCGCGCCGCGCCTTCCCGTGCTGGGACGAGCCCGCGTTCAAGTTTCCCTATCGGGTCACGCTGACGGTTCCGGCCGGCCACGAAGCCGTCTCCAACACCCCCGTGGAGAAGGAGACGGCCGAGGGAGGGCAGAGGACCCTTGTTTTCGCGGCGACGAAGCCGCTTCCCTCCTACCTGCTCGCGATGGCGACCGGGCCGCTGGAGTTCGTCCCCATCCCGGGTCTCCGCGTGCCGGGGCGGGTGGTCGTCACCAAGGGCTCGAGGGAGCTGACGAAGACGGCGGTCGCGATGACCCCGCCTCTCTTCGCGGCGGTCGAGCGCTGGTTCGGCATCCCGTACCCCTACGAGAAGCTGGACCTGATCGCGATCCCCGAATTCGCGCCGGGCGCGATGGAGAACCCCGGCGCCATCACCTACGCGGACCGCTACATTCTCTTCGACGAGAAAACGATGAGCGCGGAGCAGCGGCGGACGTTCGCGGTGTTCACCGCGCACGAGATCGCGCACATGTGGTTCGGGGACTACGTGACGATGAAGTGGTGGGACGACCTCTGGCTGAACGAGTCGTTCGCCGAATGGATGGGGAATCGGATCGCGGACGAGGTTTTCCCCGAGTTTCTCGTCCGGCTCCGCGCGCTCGCCGAGGTGAACACGGCGTTCGAGATCGACGCCCAGCTCGCCACGCGCGCGATCCGGCGGCCGGTCCTGAACATGGAGAGTCTGTTCGAGGCGGCCGACGCGCTCGCCTACAAGAAGGGGCAGTCGGTCGTGGGCATGACCGAGCGATGGATCGGCCCGGAGGCATTCCAGAAGGGCGTCATCGCGTACCTCGAGGCGCACGCCTACGGGAACGCGGAGGGGAGCGACCTGTGGAACGCCCTCGGCAGGGCGTCCGGGAAGGACGTGGCGGGCGTGCTGGCGAGCTTCCTCGACCAGGGCGGCGTGCCGCTGGTGCACGCGAGTCTCAAGCGGGACGGCTCCGTGGAGCTCTCGCAGCGGCGCTTTCTCAACTACGGCGTCACGGCGCCGCCCGTGCTCTGGAAGATTCCGGTGACGCTCACGTGGGTGTCGGGAGAGAAGCCGCGGTCGCTCGCGGTGCTGCTGGACAGGGAGCGCATGACGGTGAAGCTCCCGGGGGGCGGCAAGCCGGAGTGGATCCATCCCAACGCCGACGAAGGGGGCTACTACCGCTGGAGCGTCGATCCGCAGTCGCTGGAGCGCCTGGTCGCGGTGGCGCCGACGGCGCTGACCGCGCGCGAGCGGATCGGGTTCATCCAGAATGCGACCGCCCTTCTCCGGGCGGGCACGATCCACGGTGACCAGTATCTCCGCATCCTGGCCGGCTTCTCCGGCGACTCGAATCCGCTGGTCATCGCCTCGCTCGCCGCGGGCCTGAGCGACCTCAAGGAAGCCTTCCTGACCGAAGAGAACGAAGACCTCTTCGCGGCCTACGTCCGGCGCGTGCTGGGGCCGGCCGCGAAGCGCTTCGGGCTCGATCGCGCGCCGAAGGAACAGGAGGCCATTTCCCTCGTGCGGCCGGCCCTGTACGGCTGGCTGGGGGACGTGGGGAAGGACGAGGAGGTGCTCGCCCACGCGGAATCGCTGGCCAGGTCGTTCCGGAAAGACCGCGGCTCCATCGATCCTTCGCTGGTGGCTGTCGCGGTCAAGCTCTCGGCGATTCGCGGCGACTCGACCCTCTTCGTGGAGTACCGCGGCCGGTTCGAAAGCGCCGCCGCCCCGACCGACCGCGAGTCCTACCTGAAAGCCCTCGGCAAATTCCGCGATCCCGCTCTGCGCCGGCGCGCGCTCGACTACGATCTGAAGGGCCCGCTCCGGCCCCAGGAGCTGTTCTGGATACCCGAGATCATGTCCGAGGCCCCGGCGAATCGGGACGCCGTCTGGGCATGGTGGGAGACGCACTACGACGAAGTGGTGAAGAAGATGCCTCCCGAGTACGCGATGTACGTCCCGATCTTCTCCGGAGGCTGCTCCGAGTCCCGCCTCAAGTCGGCCGAGGCGTTTTTCGCCGACCCCAAGCACAATCCTCCCGGCACGCAGGGAATGTTCGCGAAGGTATCGGAGGGGACGCGGGACTGCATTGGCCTCCGCGCCCGGGAAGGGGATGCGGTCACGCGCGCCCTGACCGGTCTGGCCCAGGCGCGGTAGAAGCGAAGAGGGGTCTAGGGAAAGCTCCCTGACCCCTTCTCGAAATTGGTTGCGGGGAGAGGATTTGAACCTCTGACCTTCGGGTTATGAGCCCGACGAGCTACCAGGCTGCTCCACCCCGCAGGGAAATACTCGTCGAACGACGCCCTCGTGTAAAGTGGTTTCCTCGCGGGACGTGGCGCGCATCCAAAGGGAAAATCCCCGGGGGAACTGTGGAATCATCGGGCAGAAAAGGCGATCTCGCGGCCGGACACGCGCTTCAGCGCTACCGGATTCTCGGTCCGCTCGGTACGGGCGGCATCGGGGAGGTGTTCCGCGCGCGCGATGAGCGGCTGGAGCGCGACGTCGCGCTGAAAATCCTCCGATCCGACGACGGCACTGACCCCGGGGCCCGCGACCGCCTGCGGCGCGAAGCGCGCACCCTCTCCCAGCTCCAGCATCCCGGCATCAGCACCATCTACGACGTGGAGTCGGCCGAGGGCGTGGACTTCATCGTGATGGAGCTGGTGGCCGGCGAGACGCTCGCTTCGCGCCTCGCGCGCGGGCGTCTTCCGGAAGAGGTGGCCCGAGGCTACGGGGCCGAGATCGCGGATGCCCTCGAGGCGGCGCACGCGCGCGGGGTCATCCACCGCGACCTGAAGCCGGGCAACGTCATGATCGACGAGCACGGCCGGCTGAAGCTGCTCGACTTCGGGCTCGCGCTCTACCGCCCTTCGGCCGCGGCGAGCACCGAGAGCACCGCGGACGTCCTGAGCGGCGCCATCGTGGGCACCCTCCCCTACATGGCGCCCGAGCAGCTCCTCGGACGCTCGACGGACGCGCGCGCGGACCTCTATTCCCTGGGGGTCGTGCTCTACGAGATGACGACCGGGCGTCGCCCCTTCGACGCCGAGCCCGCGACGGCGCTCATCAACGAGATCCTGAACGCGCCCGTCCGGCCGCCCCGCGACTGGGAGCCCGCGCTCTCGGAGGAGTCCTCGCGCCTGATCCAAGCCCTGATCGAGCGCGATCCGAGCCGGCGTCCGGCGTCCGCGGGGCAGGTCGCCGCTTCGCTCCGCACCGGCCGCGCGCCGGAGCGTGCCGCGCCGGGGAGCCAGCCTCGCGCCGCCGGGGAAGCCATCGCCTCCATCGCCGTGCTCCCGCTCGCGAATCTGACGGGCATCCCCGAGCAGGAGTTCTTCGTGGACGGCATGACCGAGGCCCTGATCGCGACCCTGGCGCAGGTTCGCGCCCTGCGCGTCGTCTCCCGCACTTCCGTCATGCGCTTTCGAGGCACGACGCTGCCACTCCCCGAGATCGCGCGCACGCTCGGAGTGGACGCGATCGTGGAAGGCTCCGTCACCCGCTCGGCGGACCGGGTGCGCGTGACCGCCCAGCTGATTGACGCGCGCACCGACCGCCATCTCTGGGCGCGGAGCTACGAGCGGGAGTCCCACGACGTCCTCGCGCTCCAATCCGAGGTGGCGCGCGCCATCGCCGACGAGATCCAGGTGCAGGTCACCCATGAGGAGCGCGCGCGCCTGGGGAATCCGCGCCGCGTCGATCCCGTGGCCTACGAGGAGTACCTGCGCGGGCGCTTCCACTGGAACCGGCGGAACGAAGCGGCGGCGCGGCGCGCCATCGAGAGCTTCGAGCGGTCCATCGCCCGCGATCCGGACTACGCGCCGGCGCATTCGGGGATCGCCGACGCCTACATGACGATGGCCGCCTACCACTACGTGGACCCGTCGGAGGCGTTCCCGAGGGCGGAGGCGGCGATCGCGCGCGCGCTCGAGCTGGACGACTCCCTTTCCGACGCGTACGTCTCGCTCGGGGCGCTCAAGAGCGACGCGCACTGGGACTGGAGCGGGGCGGAGGCGGCCTTTCGGCGCGCCGTCCAGCTCGATCCCAACAGCGCCTCGGCGCACCACTGGTACGCGGACGTCCTCACCATCACGGGGAGGCACGAGGAGGCGCTGGCCGAGTCGCGTCGCGCGAAGGAGCTCGACCCGCTCTCGATCAACGTGAGCACGTCGGTCGGCATCCACCTCTTCTACGCGCGCCGATATGGAGAGGCGGCGGAGCAGCAGCGGCGCACGCTCGAGCTGGATCCCACGTTCGCTCCCGCCTGGCGCGCCCTCGGCGGGGCGTACGAGGAGCAACGGCGATACGCGGAGGCGATCGAGAGCTACGAGCGCGCCCACGCGCTCCTCCCGACGGAGCTGTCGGCCAAGGCGCTCCTGGGCCACGCGTTCGCGATGTCCGGGCGGGTCGAGGAGGCGCGCCGGATCCTGGCGGAGCTGGAGGAGGCGTCGCGGACGCGGTACGTGTCGCACTATTCGCTGGCGGCGATCCGGACCGGTCTGGGAGAGACGGTGCGGGCGCTGGACACGCTGGACCGCGCCCTGCAGTCGAGAGACCTCGGAATGATCTGGCTGGGCGTGGCACCCCGCCTCGATCCGCTGCGCGGCGAGCCCCGCTTTCGTGCGATCCTCAAGGCGATGGGCCTCGACCGATTCACCGAAACGACGAGCGGCCGCGTCCCGGCCGCCTGAAGCGCGCGTTAGCGGGTGGAGTCGGCTTCGGGGTCCTTGTAGCGGTAGATGATCTCGTCCTTCTTCACCATGTGGAAGCGCTCGCGGGCCACTCGCTCCTCCAGGAGGGGATCGCGCGCCTGCCGTTTCCGCCTCTCCTCCAGCGTCTCCGCGCGACTCGCCAGCTCGAGCTTCCGCTTCTCGAGCGCGCGGGTCTCCCGCTTCAGGGCCTCGGCGCGGATCAGCCCCGTGTCGCTCCCCACGAACGACCAGGCGAGATACCCCAGGAGGACCAGCGCGAGGAGCCAGAGGCCGCGGTGAACCCCGCGCTTCTCGGGGGGCGGCAAGCGGAGAAACTTCTTGGAGCGCTCGCGCCGCGGCGGCCGGTCGGGGCTCTGATACGGGGAGCGGAGCATGCGCTACGCCTCCGCCGCCACCGCGCCGGCGCCCGAGCCCGCGCGGCGGAACGCTTCGGCGCCGGGGTAGCGCGCGGCGTCGGCCAGCTGCTCCTCGATTCGGAGGAGCTGGTTGTACTTGGCGACCCGGTCGCTCCGCGAGAGCGAGCCGGTCTTGATCTGCCCCGCGTTCACCGCCACCGCGAGATCGGCGATCGAGGTGTCCTCGGTCTCGCCGGAGCGGTGCGAGATGACCGTGGTGTACGCGGAGCGCTTCGCCATCTCGATCGCGTCCAGGGTCTCGGTGACGGTCCCGATCTGGTTCAGCTTCACCAAGATTGAGTTCGCCACGCCCTCCTCGATCCCGCGCTTCAAGATTTCGGGGTTGGTGACGAAGACGTCGTCGCCGACCACCTGCACGGTGCCGCCCAGCTCCCGCGTGAGTTGGCGCCAGCCCTCCCAGTCGCCCTCGGCCAGACCGTCCTCGATCGACACGATGGGATAGCGGGCGGCCAATCCCTTCAAGTAGGCGATCATGGCGCCCGAGTCGAGGCCGCGCTTTCCGTCGAGCGAGTACGAGCCCTTTTCAAAGAGCTCCGAAGCGGCCACGTCCAGGGCCAGCGCCACGTCCGCGCCCGGCCGGTATCCCGCCTTCTGGATGGCCGTCATCAGAAAATCGAGCGCCTCGGCGTTGCTCTTGAGATTGGGCGCGAACCCGCCCTCGTCGCCCACCGCCGTGACGAGTCCCTTTTCGTGAAGCAGCTTCTTCAGCGTGTGGAATACCTCGGAGCCGAACCGGAGCGCCTCCCGGAACGTGGGTGCGCCCACGGGGACGATCATGAATTCCTGGATGTCGAGATTATTGTCCGCGTGCGCGCCGCCGTTGATGACGTTCATCAGCGGCACGGGGAGCGTTCGCGCCCCGGCGCCCCCGAGATAGCGGTAGAAGGGAAGCTGGTGCGCGTTGGCCGCGGCCCGGGCGCACGCGAGCGACACGCCCAGGATCGCGTTCGCTCCCAGGTTCTTCTTCGTGGGCGTTCCGTCCTGCTCGATCAGGATCGAGTCGATCCCCGCCTGATCGGCCGCGTCCTGGCCGACCATGTGCGCGGCGATGGCCTCGTTCACGTTCTGGACCGCGCGCGCGACCCCTTTGCCGAGATACCGCTTCGCGTCGCCGTCCCGAAGCTCCAGGGCTTCCCGCGAGCCGGTGGAGGCCCCGGAGGGCACCGCGGCCCGCCCGACCGCTCCCCCGCTCAACGACACGTCCACCTCCAGGGTCGGCTGCCCCCGGGAGTCGAGGATTTCGCGCGCAAATACGGATTCGATTTCCGTCATCGTGCCCGGACGCTACGGTGGTGGGCGCATGCGATCAAGGGAAAAGCCTTGACGGGGCTTGGAGGCGCCGCCTACGGTGCGCCGCCGGGCTCCCCGACTGTCCCGGGGACGATCCCCGGGAACCCCCGATGACCCTGTTTCGACGAAACTTGGCGGTTCCGCGATCCGTAGAGAACGTGACGCTCCCGCGATGAGCCGACGCTAGTGGCCGGCGACGACCGGGAGCTGGTCCGGCGGTGTCTGGCCCAGGACGAGCGCGCCTACCGGGAGCTGGTCCGGGCGTACCAGACGCCGGTCGTGAATCTGGCCTGGCGGATCACCGGAAACGCCGACGACGCGGCGGAGGTGGCGCAGGAGACGTTCATCCGGGTGCTCCGGTCCCTCCACACCTACGACCCGGAGCGTCCGCTCCGCTCCTGGCTCTTCAAGATTGCGTCCAACCTGGCGCTGGATCTGATCCGGAGGCGCAAGCGGCGGCCCCTGGCGCTGGAGGACCTGTCCGACGAGGACGGGCCGGCGATCGAGGCGGTGGACACGGGCCCGGCGCCGGACGAGGGGATTCGCGTGGAGTGGGCCGAGGAGCGGTTCCAGGCCCTCGTGGGCGAGCTGCCCGAGCACTATCGAGCGATCCTGCACCTCCGATACCGGGAGGAGCTCTCGTACGAGGAGATCGCGGAGACGCTGGAGATCCCGCTCGGGACCGTCAAGGTGCGGCTCCATCGGGCGCACGAGAATCTGCGGCGGAAGCTGAACGTGAGAGGAACGAATCCGTGAAAACCAACCTGAGCTGCGACGACTGCCGGCGGGAGCTGACCGCGCTCGTGGATGGGGCGATCCATCCGGCCGTGGCGCGCGCGCTCCAGAGCCACGTCGAGGAGTGCGCGGGCTGCCGCGCGCGGCTCGAGGAGCACCGGGCGATCGCGGCGTGGGCCGCGCGCCTTCCCGCGATCGAGGCGCCGGCCTGGCTGGAAG
>JBKJXM010000087.1:0-8102 GCA_046716305.1 Candidatus Eiseniibacteriota bacterium | reverse complement strand
ATGGGGGGGTGGTAAGGGCGCTGCTGCGCTGCTGGAGGGGGGGGCGGAACGCGGGCGGCTCGCTCTTAAAATCGGGCCGGACCAACCACTGTCCGGCCCGCTTCCTTTTTCCACTGCGTGCTATCCTCCGAGCCCTCATGCGAGTCTTGGGCATCGAAACCTCCTGCGACGA
The DNA here is from genome assembly GCA_046716305.1 of Candidatus Eiseniibacteriota bacterium. Classification (GTDB taxonomy): domain Bacteria; phylum Eisenbacteria; class RBG-16-71-46; order SZUA-252; family SZUA-252; genus DASQJL01. The sequence goes on along the minus strand of JBKJXM010000087.1, from coordinate 7,930 downwards.
CACCGGCGCCGGCATCGTGGAAGACGGCCGCATGCTCGCCCACGTGGTCCGCTCCCAGGACGTCCACGCGGAGTACGGCGGCGTGGTGCCCGAGCTGGCGTCGCGGGCGCACATCACGCTTCTCCCGAAGGTCATCGACGAGGTTCTCACCGCGGCGGGGCTGACCCTCGCCGACATGGACGGTGTGGCGGCGACGGCCGGGCCCGGGCTGGTCGGCTCGCTTCTCGTCGGCCTCGAATTCGCGAAGGGGTTCGCCATGGCGCGCGGGATCCCGTTCGCCGCGGTGAATCACGTCGAGGCCCACCTCCTCTCTCCCGCGCTGGAGCACGAGGTCCCTTCGCCCGCGATCGGCATGGTGGCCTCGGGCGGGCACACGGAGATCTACCACCTGCCGGAGCCGGGGCGCTCGGTGCGTCTGGGCTCGACGCGCGACGACGCGGCGGGCGAGGCGTTAGACAAGGTGGGGAAGCTCCTGGGACTCCCGTATCCGGGCGGGCCCGAGGTGGACCGGCTCGCGCGCGAGGGAAACGCCGACGCGATCGACTTTCCCGTGGCGCGCCTGGGACCGGACACGCTGGACGTGAGCATGAGCGGGCTAAAGACGGCGGTGAAGCTTCTCGTGGAGAAGGAGGCGACGCCGATCCCGACGGGACGCGTGCGCGACATCGCCGCGTCCGCCGAGCGCGCGGTCGTCACGGCGCTGATCGAAAGGCTGTCGCTCGCGCTCGACCGCTACCCGGCGCAGGCCCTGCTCCTCGCGGGCGGATGCGCCTGCAACACGCTGCTCCGGCGGGAGGCCGGCCGGCTCGCCGCGGCGCTCGGGATTCCGGCGCTCTTCCCCTCGCCGCCGCTCTGCCGCGACAACGGCGCCATGATCGCCTACGCCGGCTGGCTCAAACTCTCGCTCGGACGCACGAGCCCGCTCACGGTCAGCGCGGTGCCCAACCTGGACGCCATTTCCGCCCTGTAGCATCCGCCGGACCCAGGAAACCCGCCTAACCCCCGACGCCCCAGCGGTTGGGGCGCATAACGTCCTCACCGCGCCCCATCCACCGCTTCCCCGAATCCGGCTCAAGATAATCCCCGCCCGCACCGATTAATTCAAAGACGGACGCCGAGTTCCGCCCTTTCAGCGAGCACGAGAACAGGAGACCTGCGTGACCCAGCCGCCACCGGTCGAAACCGGTCGGATTCTGGTCATTGAAGACGAGCCGCGCCTTCGCTTCATCCTCGAGCGACAGCTCAAGGAGGCCAAGGACGCCCGCTATGAAGTCCGCACCGCCGAGGACGGGATCAAGGGTCTCGCGGAGGTATTCCGCGATCCGCCCGAGCTGATCCTCCTCGACGTCATGATGCCCGGCATGGACGGTTTCGAAGTGTGCCGTCGCATCAAGTCGAACCCGCTCACCAGCCGCATCCCGGTCATCTTTCTCACGGCGAAATCCACGGTGGACGACCGTCTCCGTGGCCTCGAGCTCTACGCGGACGACTACCTGACCAAGCCGTGGGAGCAGCAGGAGCTCCTCTTCCGGGTGCGAAACCAGCTCAAGACGCGCCGCGCGCAGCTCTTCTCGAACGCGCTGACCGGCCTTCCCGGAAACGTCCTGATCGAAACCGAGATCACGCGACGCATCGGGGCGGGGGAGAAGTTCGCCTTTCTCCATCTCGACCTCGACCAGTTCAAGGCCTTCAACGACCACTACGGCTACGCCCGCGGCGACGCGCTCATCCGCTTCACGGCCGCGCTCCTCCACGAGGTAATCCAGAAGCACGGCGGGGACGGCGACTTCGTCGGGCACATCGGCGGCGACGACTTCGTGATCGTGACGATTCCCTCCCGCGCGCCCGCGATCGCCGAGGCCGTGAAGGCCGAGTTCGATGCCCGGATCGGCCTCCAGTACGACCCCGAGGACATGGAGCGGGGGCACATCACGGTTCTCTCCAGCCGCCAGGGCGGGTGGAACGACTTTCCGATCCTCTCCATCACGATCCTCATCGTGACCAACATGGAGCGGGACATCCAGCACAGCGCGCACGTGAGCGACATCGCGAAGGACCTGAAGAAAATCGGCAAGGCGACGCCGGGGAGCGTCGTCGTTTACGACCGGCGCACGGACGGCACGGCGGCGGCGCCGCCCACCCCGCCGGCCCCGCGGCGCAGCGAGCGGAAGCCGTGAACGGAGCGTCCGCGCCCGGCGGAGACCGCGCCGGCTCGAAACTCCTCGGCAGCCTCGCGAGCCTCGCCTTCGCCGTCCAGTCCGCCTTCGACACGCGCGGCCTCGTCACCGGCCTGGCGCAGCACGTCCTCGAGATTGCGCGTGCGGACGGATTCGCGCTCTTCCTGGTCGACTACGACACGGGGGAGCTGGAAGGGGAAGCGTTCGAGCGCGGCTCCCGCGGCCCGGTGGGGCGCGTCCGCTACGCTCCGCGGTCGAACAGCTTCCTGGAGCGGGTCCTTCGCCGCGAGACGCTCATCGTGGACGCTCCCGCCGCGGCGGCCACCGGCGAGGGGATCCCGTGGCGCGACGGCAAATTCGCGACCGTGATCGGCGTTCCCATCGTGGTCGGCACCTCGCTCCTGGGCGTGGCGGTGCTGGGTTACCGCCGCGTCGTCGCCCTGACCGGACGGCGCCGCCGGGCGCTCCTCTACCTGGCCGACCAGATCGGCCTCGCTGTCGAGCGGCTCCGCATGCGCGCCGAGATCGAGGCAAAGACCAGGCAGCTCGAGGACGCGCGCTCCTCGCTCCACCGGATCGAGGAAGCCAAGTCCGACCTGATCTCCGTGGTGAGCCACGAGCTCCGCACGCCCCTGACGGCGATCAAGGCCTACACCGAGACCCTCATGGACAACGCGGACAGCTCCACGTTTCCACTCCACAAGAAATTCCTGGGGATCATCGACGAGGAGTGCGACCGGCTCGCCCGCATGGTGAACGACGTGCTGGACCTGAGCCGGATGGACTCGGGGAAGCGCCGCCTGAACGCGGTCCCGCTGTCGCTCGCGCGCCTCGTCGAGGAGGTCGCCCCGACCGTCGAGCCCGGGCTCAAGGAGCGCCGCCTCGTGCTTCGCGTGCACCTGGACCCCGACCTGCCGCCGATCGAAGCCGACCCTGACCTCCTGAAGCAGGTCCTCGTGAACCTGATCCACAACGCGGTCAAGTTCTCCCCGGTCGAGCGCGAGGTGACGGTGACCGGGACGGCACGCCAGGAAAGGATCCGGATCGTCGTGGAGGATCAGGGAATGGGGATCCCCGCGGACCAGCTTGCCCGCGTGTTCGATCGCTTCTACCGCGTCGAGGCGGACGGCGTGGACCGCGCCGGAGGGACGGGGCTCGGGCTCGCCATCGTGAAGCGCGTGGTCGAGCTCCACGGCGGCACGATCCAGGTGGAGAGCGAGCTGGGAACCGGCAGCCGGTTCGTCGTGGATCTGCCGCGCGAGCAGCGCGGCTTCCGGTCGCTCATCCAGTCGCTCGCCCCGTTCTTCGAGCAGCCCGACCTGCGCTCCCTGCTCCAGACCTCCGTCGAGATGATCGCCGAGGTGATGGACGCGGGGATCGTGTCGTTCATGTTCTTCAGCGAGGACGCCACCGAGCTGGTGATCCAGGCCGCCCACGGCCTCGATCCCGACACGGTCGCCCGCACGCGCGTGCGCACCGGCGACTCGATCGCGGGATGGGTGGCGCACACGTCGGAGAACCTGATCGTCGGGGACATCGAATCGGACCGACGGTTCCGGAAGATGAACCATCCGCAGTACGAGACCAAGTCCCTCCTCTGCGTGCCGCTCCGGATCGCGGGGGAGACGGTCGGCGTGGTGAACGTGAGCAACAAGCGGAACGGGCTCGAGTTCGACGCCGACGACCTGGCGCTGATCGTCGCCGTGGTGAAGCGGGTCGGAAGCGCGCTCGAGCGCGTCCGGGGCGAGACGTCGTCCGCCGCGGTGGAGGCCACGGTGGGCGCGGTCCGGGCGATCGTCCGGGCGCGTCGGAACCATCTCCTCCCGTCGACGCGGCGCGCCTTCAAGCTGGCGGTGGCGCTGGGACGCCGCGTCGGTCTGGACGCGGACGACGTGGACATCCTGGGCTACGTTGCCCGCGTGCACGACGTCGGCATGCTCGCGGTGGACGGCGGCCTTCTCCTCGCGGCGCGCCGATGGTCGCCCGAGGAGCGCCGGGACATGGAATCCCATCCCCTCGCCGGGGTCCAGATGCTCCGCTCGATCGAGGTGGCGTCCAAGGTCAACGAGATCATCCTCGGGCACCACGAGCACTGGGACGGGCGCGGCTACCCGCGCGGGCTCTCGCACGAGCAGATCCCGCTCGCGGCGCGCGTGCTCGCCGTGGTGGACGCCTACGAGGCGATGACGGCCGGCCGCCCCTACCGCGAGCCGTACGGCGAGACGGAAGCGGTGGCCGAGCTCAAGCGGTGCGCGGGCACCCAGTTCGACCCCGCGGTCGTCGAGGAGTTCTGCCGGATGCTGGCCGAGGACCCGGCCGCCGCCGAGCCGGACGCAGCCGCCACGGCCGCGGCACCGGCTCCCGAACCCGCCCAGGATCCGGTCCGCGCATGGAGGCCCGATGCCGTCCGCTGACCTGATCTGGGCGCTGTCCGCCACGGCCCTCCTCCTGATCATCGCGCTCCGCCGCCGCCGCTCCCTCGGACAGGACCTCAAGGCGATGCGGGGCTCATACGAGGCGGCGGTGGCGCGGAACGAGCAGCTCACCCACGCCGCCGACGAGATGGGGACGCTCTACCGGAACGAGCTTCTCTCCAGCCGGAAGCGGGCCGCGCGGCTGAAGAAAGTCCTCGAGATCGCGACGAGCATCAATTCGAACCTGGCGCTCGACAAGGTGCTCCACGAGATCGTCCACGCCATCTCCGACGCGGCGGGGTTCCGGATCGTGCTGCTTCGGGTCCTGAACCGGCGCACGGACTCCTTCGAGGCGAGCGCGTTCGCCGGGCTGGATCGGGAGGCGATCGGCAAGCTCGAGCAGCGCCCGGTGCCGCGGAGCGAATTCGAGGGATGGCTGCGCGACAAGTTCCGGATCGGCCGCTCCTACTTCATCCCGCACGAGGCGAAGTTCTGGGGCGAGCACGACCAGGACGGCTTCACCCCCGACCTCGGCGATCGGAAGGCGGGCGAATGGAACGCCGAGGACGTCCTCTTCGTTCCCCTCGTCACCAAGGACAACACGATCGTCGGCTACCTGTCGGTGGACGACCCCACCGACCGTCAGCGTCCGAACCGCGAGGTGGTGGAGACGCTCGAGATCCTCGCGACGCACGCGGTGGTCGCCCTCCAGAATTCCGAGCTGTACGAACGGCTGCACGAGAGCATGCGGCACCTCGAGGAGGCGACCGAGCGCGCGGACGAGCTGAACGACATCAAGAACTCGTTCGTCTCGATCGTGAGCCACGAGCTCAAGACGCCGCTCACCGTCATCCGCTCCCACGTCGAGCCGCTCCTCGAGCACGTGGGCTCCCCGAATCTGGACATTCAGCGGGACTTCCTCACCGTGATCGACGAGGCGAGCCGGAAGCTGGAGCGGCTCATCGGGTCGATCCTGGACATCTCGGAGCTGGAGGCCGGCCGCTTCCGCATGAACCGGGAGCCGTTCAACCTCGCCGAGGTGGTCGAGGAGGTGGCGGGCCTGCTCCATGCGACGGCACGGGAAAACGAAATCGAGATCGAGGTCAAGGCGGAGGCGAACGAGGTGGTCGTCGAGGCGGATCGCAGCCTCGTCCGCCGCGCGCTCCTGAACCTGGGACAGAACGCGGTCAAGTTCACGGAGAAGGGTGGGACGGTCACCCTGCGCCTGGCGCGCGAGGCACGCACGGCGCGCGTGGAAGTGGAGGACTCGGGGATCGGGATCCCGCGCCAGGAGCTGGGCCGGATCTTCGACAAGTTCTACCAGATCGACAGCTCCGATGACCGCCCGTATCCGGGCGTGGGGCTGGGGCTCTCGATCGCGCGCAGCATCGTCGAGTGGCACGGGGGCGAGATCCGGGCCGACAGCGAGCCGGGGCGCGGCTCCCGGTTCACCGTCACGCTGCCCGCGACAGCGGGCGACGCCGGCGTGATCACGCACGCCGCGTGGGGATCGCCGCACTCGGTCTCGGACCACCTGACGCGGCTGACCGTGGAGATGATCGCCGAGGTCATGCACGCGCGGATCGCCTCCCTCATGCTGGTCGACGAAGAGAAGGAAGAGCTCTACATCAAGGCGGCGCGCGGCCTGCGCGAAGAGGTCGTGTCTGGCACCCGGATCAAGATGGGAGACTCGATCGCGGGGTGGGTCGCGAAGCACGGCGTTCCGCTTCTCGTGACCGACGTGGAGGAGGATCCGCGCTTCAGCCGGCGGAACGGGCACCAGTACGAGACCAAGTCCTGTCTCTCGGTGCCGATCAAGGCCGACGGCCGCGTCGTGGGGGTGATCAACATCAACAACAAGATCTCCTGCACGCCGTTCACCGAGGACGACCAGGCGTTGCTGTCGTCCCTGGCCGACCGGGCCGCGCGCGCGTGGTCGCATTCCGAGGCCGTGGACGACACGTCGGACCGCGCCCAGCAGGCGGCGGGCGCCCTCTCCGCGATCATCGACAACGCTCGCCGGGCGCGCCTCAAGCTGACGGCCGGATCGATGGCGACGCGGGCGGCGGCCATCGGGCGGCGCCTGGGGCTGGCCGAGGAAGATCTGCAGGCCCTCGCCTACGTGGCGAGCATCCACGATGTCGGGATGGCGCAGGTCGGCGAGCCGGTGCTGCACGAGCCGGGGCAGCTCGACTCGGAGACCTGGGCGCAGGTCACGCAGCATCCCGCCCGCACGCTCGAAATCGTGCAGCCGATCGAGTTCGAGAGCCACGTGGCCGAGCTGATCCTGGCGCATCACGAGCGCCTGGACGGCCGCGGCTATCCGCGCGGGCTCAAGGGAGAGCAAATTCCCATGGGTGCGCGCATCATCGCCGTGCTGGACGCCTACGAATCGATGACATTGGGCCGCCCCTACCGCCAGTCCATGTCGCACGAGGAGGCCGTGGCCGAGCTGCGGCGCTGCACGGGATCGCAGTTCGATCCGAAGGTCGTGGAAGCATTCGTGCAAACGGCTGACGTCCAAGAACATACAAGAGCGATTCAGGCTCCAGAAGCCGCGTGAGCCGCCGATAGAAAACCTAGGACAGCTTTTCAGGGAGGTGAGTCGGATGTCGAAGGGCAAGATTCTGGTGGTCGACGACGAGATCTACATCGTGCACATCCTCGATTTCAGTCTGGGGATGGAAGGATACGACGTGGTCACGGCGTTGGATGGGGAGCAGGCTCTGGACAAGCTCAAGTCCGAGAAGCCGGACCTGATCGTGCTCGACATCATGATGCCGAAGCTGGACGGCTACGAGGTCTGCAAGGCCATCAAGTCGGATCCGGCCACCAAGCAGATTCCCGTCATCCTCCTCTCCGCGAAGGGCCGGAACGTCGACCAGAAGATGGGCTTCGACGTGGGCGCCGACGACTACATCACCAAGCCGTTCAGCCCGCGGAAGCTGGTCGAGCGGATCAATCAGCTCCTGGGCCAGTCGGTCTCGGAGCGCCCCGCCTCCTCCGCCTAGCACGGCCGCGCTCTTTCCCGCCCGCGCGAGTGGTACCATCCGCCCGCGATGCACTTGGTGCGGGTCGCCGTCCCCATCCCCAAGAACGACAGCTACGTCTACTCGCTCCCTGACGGGGAAGCGCCCGAGGCGGGCCTGCGCGTGCTCGTGCCGCTCGGCCGCCGGCGCCTCTGGGGCACCGTCCTCGAAGCGGCCTCCGAGGCTCCGCGCGGCGTCGCCGTGCGTCCCATCTCCGGCATTCCGGAGCCGCGCCTCACGCTTCCGCCGGACGTGGTCTCCCTCTGCCGGTGGATCGCCGACTACTACGCGGCGGGGCTGGGGGAAACCC
>JBKJXM010000086.1:0-5998 GCA_046716305.1 Candidatus Eiseniibacteriota bacterium | reverse complement strand
GCGGCGGCGCCCCGCTCAGGGCTTCCGCGCGAGGATCAGCGAGTCCAGCTCGGCGCGCGATAGCTCCGCCCGATTTCCCCGCATCGGCCACGACTGGATGAGTGCATGCGCGAACAGACTAGGGCCTGCCGCGCCCCAACGCTACTATCCGCGCCATGCGCGTCGTCATCGTGGGTGGAGGGATCGCGGGTTTGGCGGCGGCGTGGGCCATCCGCGCCGAGGCCGCGCGACGGGCGGAGTCGCTCGACCTGACGCTCCTCGAGGCGGGTCCGCGCGCCGGGGGCCGAATCCGGACGACGCTCGAGGATGGCTACCTGGTCGAGGGGGCAGCCAACGCCGTTCAGGGGACGGGTGGCGCGGCGTGGCGCCTGGCCGAAGCGGTCGGCTTGGCGGATCAGCGCGTGCTGGGCGGCGCGGACGCCGCGCGCCGCTACGTCGTGCGGGGCGGGCGGCTCCACCGGCTCCCGCAGAGCCCCGCGGCTCTATTCCGATTCGGCGCCCTCTCCCCCGCCGCGCGACTGCGGGCCGCGATGGAGCCCTTCTTCGCCCGCCGCGTGTCGCGCGAAGAGAGCGTCCACGACTTCGCGGCGCGTCACATCGGCGAGGAAGCGGCCGAGGTCCTGGCCGGCGCGATGGTGCGCGGCATTTTCGCCGGAGACGCGAAGAAGCTCTCGGTGGACGCGGCCCTTCCCATGCTGCGCGAGATGGAGAAGCGGCACCGCTCGCTGGTGTTCGCCAAGATGTCCCGTCGTGGCGGCAGGGGTCGGGGCGGCCGCGAGCTCTGGAGCTTCACGCGCGGCATGCAGTCTCTGACCGACACACTGGCCGAGCGGCTCGCGCCCGCCATCCGCCTCGGCACGCCCGCTCTCGCCGTGGAAAAGGGACCGTCCGGATATGCGGTCCGGGTCGCGAGCGGCGAGTCCCTCCCGGCCGACGCGATCGTTCTCGCGATCCCGGCGCGCGCGGCCGCCGCTCTCGTCCGGCCGCTCGACGCGATCCTGGCGCGCTCGCTCTCGACCATCGAATCGGTCGGGCTCGCGGTGGTAGCGCTCGCGTTCCGGCGCGACCGCTTCCGAGCAGCGCCGGACGGCTACGGCTACCTCGTCGCGCCCGGAGAGGATCTCCCGGTCCTGGGGGCGCTTTTCGAATCCAACCTGTTCGCGGGTCGCGCGCCGGAAGGCCAGGCGCTGGTGCGGGTGATGATGGGAGGGACCGACCGCCCCGATCTGCTCACGCGGAGCGACGCGGAGCTGGCGGGGCTCGCGATGGGGGCGCTCGACCGCACGCACGGGCTCGCAAGCGGACCGGAGCGCACATGGGTCATGCGGCAGGAGTCCTCGATTCCACAATACGCGGTGGGGCACATGGCGCTGCTCGCCGACCTCGACGGGCGCGCTGCCGCGCACCCGGGGCTCTACGTCACCGGCAATGCCTATCGCGGGGTCTCGGTCTCATCGCTCGTCGAGGACTCCGAGCGGATCGCGTCGCGGGTCGTAGGCGCTCCACGGCCCGCGGCAGCGATGTATTAGATTCGGCAGGTACGAAGAGAAAATCGCCGGCACGTGCTCGAAAAGCTTCGCGAAGCGCTCCCCGCGCGTCATCGATCCTTGACCCGCCGAACGAACTTGAGCCCCGACCAGACCAGGTCGATGGCGCAGACCTTCACGTCGACCAGACCCTCGGCCAATCCGATCGCGCGCACGCGATCCTCGTTGAGATCCGTCGCAACGCCGGAAGTCCTCTTGGGCCAAGCGACCCATAGCATCCCGGCGGGAGCGAGACGATCGGCCCAATCGTGGAACGCGGGGTCGAGCTCGGCCGCGCGAGAGGCGAAGAGCAGGACCAGATCGAGCGGCTCGTCGCCCTGGCGGAAGAACCGCACGCCATCGGGAAGTGGATCGAGAGCGGCGCGGAAGTTGGGAGCGGCGCCGACGAGGGCAGCCCGGGTCCCCTCTTTGAATCCAAGTTTCCTGGAAAGCGGCGTTCCCGAGTAACCCGCGGACTTCACCGACCCTCGTACTCGCATCGGGCCTCGCATGTCTCGTGCACGATGATGCGCATGAGTGATGGGAGCGCGGGCTTCAGACGCTCCCACAGCCACCCGGCCAGAACCTCGGACGTTGCGTTCTCCATCCCGGGAATCTCGTTCAGATAGTAGTGGTCCAGCTTCAGGCGCAAGGGCTCAACGGCGTCCCGGATCACGCCGTAGTCGAGGAACCATCCCGTGGCGGGGTCCACCTCGCCTTCGACCGTGATCTCCACGCGGAACGAGTGCCCGTGGAGCCGCCGGCACTTGTGCCCCTCGGGGGCGCGGGGTAGGAGATGGGCCGCCTCGAACGTGAAATCGCGCGTCAGGCGGACCTTCATCGCGCCACCCCTCGCGCCAACCACCTCTGCGCCAACCACCCCATCAATGGAGCCCCACGACCTTGTGGGTCTGGGGAATCACCCGCGCGTCCGGATAGCGATCCCAGGGCCACCACCCGAACACCGAGCGCCCGTCGCCGCTTCCGTGCTCCGGCTGGAGCACGACCGCGCCCCGGTACTCGAGCCCGTCCAGGATCCGCACCGCGTCGCGCACGTCTCCCTCGGTCTGGATCACGAACTTGAGCTGCCTCCGCTCTTCGGGAAGCTCGTGCAGCCGGCGGAGCGTGGGAAGCTGCGCCTCCACCAGGTCCCCGTCGAAGGTCTGCGCGCTCTCTCCTTTGGGCGAGATCGTCCAGAAATCGATGCGCGGGAGGAGCGTTTCGACCACGCGCGCCCCGCTCGTCTCCACGGAGATCCACCAGCCCGCGGCGCGAAGCTGATCCAGGAGCCACTCCAAGGACTCGGCGGGGGCGATCAGCGGCTCCCCACCGGTCAGGCAGAGGCGGCGGACGGAGGGATACCCGAGCACCCGGTCCCGAACCTCCTCGGGCGCCATGACCGTGTACCGCCCGATGCCGCTGGTCGTGAGGGCCTCTGGCTGGTCGCACCAGACGCACTGCAGGGGACACCCGTACAACCGCACGAAGACGGTGCGCTCCCCCACGTGGACCCCCTCCCCCTGCACCGAAAGGAATATCTCGTTCACACGAAACGGCTTGAGATGGGACACGGCATGATACTACCGGTTTCGGCGGGGGGATTGACCTGCATGTTGCCCCTCTTTATGATGCCCTCGGTTCCTACGGCCCGGAACAGTACCCTCCGCCGGGCCCCCGCACGGAGGCTGGGTTTCATGGCGAAGGCGAATTACGGCGACCTGCCGATCAACCACAGTGAAGAGCCGATCCGGCTGTTCAAGTCGGATTACCTCGAGTTCTTCACGCACATCCACCCTGCCGTGGTCCTCCTGCTCTACGTGCCCGTCGTGGTGCTTTTCCTGGCGAGGGCCTACGTGGAGCACGCCGGCGCGCTCGGGCCGATTGTCGGGATCTACGCGCTGGGGATCGGGATATGGTCTCTGTCCGAGTATCTGCTCCACCGCTATCTCTTCCACTACGAGCCCACGCATCCCACGCTGAAGTGGGTGTGGTACCTGATCCACGGCGTCCACCACGAGCAGCCCCAGTGCAAGACCCGGCTGGTCATGCCGCCCATCCTGAGCATCCCGCTGGCGCTCCTCTTTTACGGGTTCTTCTGGCTGGTCGTCGGGACCGTGATCGGCGCTCCCCTGTGGGTGGCGCCTCTCTTCGCGGGCTTCGTCACCGGGTACATCGCCTACGACATGCTCCATTACGCGGAGCACCACCTCTCGATGAAATGGGGCTTCCTCAAGTTCGTGAAGAGGTACCACCTGCTGCACCACTTCAGAACTCCGGAGCACCGGTTCGGCGTCAGCTCTCCCCTCTGGGACTACATCTTCGGCACCGGCCCCAAGGATCCCTGACCACGCCGCGGCGCGCGATCGAGACGCCGTGGACCTGATCGCCGCGATCCTCCAGTGGATCCGGCGCCTGGTCGAGAACGTCCAGGACTACGTGCTCTTCTCGTGGGCCGCGGTCCGCGCGACCTTCTCTCCCCCGTACTACCGGCGCGAATTCCTGACCCAGCTCCATTTCGCCCTCGTCGGGTCGCTTCTGATCGTGGTCATCTCCGCGGCGGTCGCGGGACAGGCGCTGGCCATCCAGCTCGTGCGCGAGCTGGCGCAAACGGGGGTCAAGTCGCAGCTCGGGCACTTCATGGTCATCGCGGTCGTCCGCGCCCTCGGGCCGGTGCTCACTGGAATGGTCGTCGCGTCCCGCATGTCCGCCGGGATCACCGCCGAGCTGGCCGCCATGCGCTCGAGCGACCAGATCGACGCGCTGGTGGCCTTCGGCTCCGACCCGATGAAGCGCCTGGTCGTCCCGCGGGTGGCCGCGCTCATGATCGCGCTTCCCGTCCTCGTCGTCATCGGAGACGCGCTCGCGGTGGCCGGCGGCGGGCTGGTGGGACTGCAGTACCACCTGTCCCTCGAGTCCTACTATTCGGGGGTCTTGAAGTATCTGACCCCAAAGAACATTCTGGTCGGAATGATCAAGCCGTTCATCTTCGCCGCTATGATCTCGACGGTGGCCTGCTGGCGCGGCTTCCGCTCCGAGGGGGGCGCCAAGGGCGTGGGGGTCTCGACCACCCAGTCGGTCGTCATCTCGTCGGTCGGAATCCTGGTCACGGACGGAATCTGCACGCGTCTGATCTTCCGAATCCTGGGGTGGTGAGAGGATGATCGGCTTCCGGAACGTCTTCTACTCGATCGACGGGCACGCGATCCTCGAGGACGTCACCTTCGAGGTGACGCAGGGCGAGACCACGGTGATCCTGGGCCCTTCCGGCTCGGGCAAGAGCACGGCGCTGCGGCTTCTATTGGGTCTCGCCAAGCCCGATTCGGGCAGCATCCTGGTGGACGACGTGGACATCGCGCTCTTGGACGAAGAGCGCCTCCGGAGTATTCGCCAGCGCATCGGGATGGTGTTTCAGCAGGGCGCCCTCTTCGACTCCATGACCGTCGGGGAGAACGTGGCCTTCTCCCTCCTGGAGCACGACAACCTGCCCGAGGAGGAGCTGGAGAAGGTGGTGCGCACCCATCTCGAGATGGTGGGGCTGGACCCGGACCTCATCGACCGCATGCCGGACCAGCTCTCGGGCGGCATGCAGCGGCGCGTGGCGATCGCGCGCGCCCTGGCGGCCCGCGATCCGCAAATCTTGCTCTACGACGAGCCGACCACCGGGCTCGACCCGCAGAGCGGGGAGCGGATCACCGACCTGATCGTGGAACTCCGGGACCGGATGCACAAAACCTCGATCATGGTCACCCACGATATCGCCGATGCATTCAAGGTGGCCGACGGCATGGCGGTGCTGAACGAGGGGCGGCTCGTTTTCGACGGGACGCCGACGGAGCTGGCGCACACGGACGAGCCGTTCATCAACGAGTTCCTGGCGCCGTTCCGGAAGGCGGTGCAGACCGCGTCCCGCACCCTGCTCGCGGGGCCGGGCGCCCCCCGGCCGCGGTCCGCGACTTGACGGGAGGAAGCACGTGAAGCGAACGGGGCAGGTGCCCTTCATGAAGCTCCAGGTCGGCATCCTGACGTTGATCGCCGTCGGGATACTCCTCTGGGGCACGTTCCAGTCCGGCAACTTTCGGCTGGGCAAGGAGGAGGAGATCCGGGTCCGCTTCCCGGACGTGGGCGGCCTGGAAGAGGGATCGCCGGTGCGGCTGAGCGGCGTCCCTGTCGGCGTGGTGAGGAAGATCGAGCTACCGGAGCGGTCGAACCAGCCCATCGTGGTGATGGGGGTCAAGACCGGAACGCGGTCGCGTCTCCACGAGGGCGCGTCGGCGCGGATCACGACGGTGGGGTTCTTGTCCGAGCTGTACGTGGCGCTGGACGACGGCGACGAGAGGCTCCCGGTGATCACGAGAGACGACCAGATCCGCCCCTCGATCGTCACCGACCCCCAGGTGCTGATCAGCCGCTTCAACCAGATGGCCGACACCGTCGAGGTCATCCTCTCCAGCCTGAACTCGGCGACGCGCGGC
>JBKJXM010000085.1:0-3363 GCA_046716305.1 Candidatus Eiseniibacteriota bacterium | reverse complement strand
ATCTGGGACGGCCCACGTTCCTGCTCGACCCGGCGCTGGAAGCGGAGCAGGCGGCGCGCGTGCGCGCCTACAAGGAGGCGCGGAACGCGCCGCTCGCGGCCCAGGCCGCCGAGCGCGTCGAAGAGACTGCTCGTCGCGATGGCAATTTGGTGCCCGCGGTGATCGACGCCGTCAAAGCCGGCGTGACGCTGGGCGAGATCAGCGACGCGCTCCGGCGCGTCTACCGGACGTACGAGCCATGACGTCCATTCCGCAAACCCACTCATGAATCTGATTCAAGCCGCCATCCTCGGCATCGTCGAGGGGCTCACCGAGTTTCTCCCCGTCTCCTCGACCGGGCACCTGATCCTGGCCGGACACGCGATGGGACTGACGGGCAGCGCCGTCGACGCGTTCGAGATCGTGATCCAGGGCGGAGCGCTCATCGCGGTCTTGTGGCTCTACCGCCGGCGCGTGGGCGAGGTTCTCGCGGGAATCTTCCGCGGAGACCCGTGGGGCCGCGCGCTCCTGGCCAGGCTGATGATCGCGTTCCTGCCCGCGGCGATCGTGGGCCTGATCGCGAACGACTGGATCAAGGAGCATCTCTTCGGTCCGGTGCCCGTCGCGTGGGCGCTCCTCGTGGGTGGGGTCGCGATCCTCGTCGTGGAGCGAAAGCGCCACCACGCGCACGCGCCTCTCGCCGCCGTCGGAGAGATTTCCCTCCGGGGTGCGCTCTTTATCGGGCTGGCCCAGGTGCTCTCCCTGTGGCCCGGTACCTCGCGGGCCATGACGACCATGGTCGCGGCGCTCCTCCTCGGCTGCACGCCGGTCGTCGCGGCGGAGTTCTCGTTCCTTCTCGCCATCCCCACGCTGGGCGCGGCGACCCTCTTCGATCTGCTGAAGCACCGGGACGAGTTATTGGGCCCAGCCCTGGGCGGCCCCGGACCGCTCATCGTCGGGCTGGTGACCTCGGCGGTCGTGGCGGTGCTCGCGATCCGGGGGCTCCTGGCCTACCTCACCAGCCGGAATCTCGTCCCCTTCGGCTGGTACCGGATCGTGCTGGGCATCCTTCTCCTGGTGATCCTCACGTTCCAGCCCGGGGTCTTGCAATGATCCGCGGCCTCGCGCACGTGGGGATCGCGGTGCGTTCGCTCGCCCCGGCGATCGAGCGCTGGACGAAGGGGCTGGGGTTTCGCCACGAGAGCACCGAGTCGCTCGATTCGATGGGCTTGAAGCTCGCGTTTCTCCGCTCCGGAGACGCCGTGATCGAGCTGCTCGAGCCGACGCGCCCCGATGCCGCCGTCGCGCGCTTTCTCGAGAAGCGCGGCGAGGGGATCCACCATCTTTCCTTTTTTGTCGACGACATGGCCGCGGCGCTGGCGCAGGCGGAGGCCGCGGGGCTCACGTTGATCGATCGGACGCCGCGCGCCGGGAGCCACGGCACCGAGATCGCGTTCCTCCATCCGCGCGACCTGGGCGGCGTGTTGGTGGAATTCTGCCGGCGGAAGAAGGAGTAGGCATGGGCCGCTCCTCGCGCTCCTTCCCGACGATACGCGCCATCTTCGCGCTAATCGCGGGCTGCGCGCTCATCGCTCAGATCGCGGGCTGCGCCGGAGCGGGCCCCGGCACGGGCTCACCGTCCACGACCACGCTGGAAGCGGGCCCCGGCTCCGGGTTTCTCACGTCCGAGGGCGCCATGCTTCG
Organism: Candidatus Eiseniibacteriota bacterium; assembly: GCA_046716305.1. Classification (GTDB taxonomy): domain Bacteria; phylum Eisenbacteria; class RBG-16-71-46; order SZUA-252; family SZUA-252; genus DASQJL01. The sequence continues at coordinate 1,680 of JBKJXM010000085.1, read as the reverse complement.
CCCGCTCCGCTCCGGCGTGATCGTGACGCCCATCCTCTCCGTCGGTGACACCCTCTATCCCAGCCGGGCCGAGGACCCGGTCTACGTGTTCTATCCGTATCCGGCCGGGCTGGGCGCGCGCGCGGCCGGGAACGGCCTGGTCGAGGTGTACGCCACGCACGAGGTGGGCTGGGAGACGGGAGTGGGCTATGCGCGCGTGTCGAGGCTTGTCTTGAATCAGCGCTCCGGCGGTGTCTTGAACGCGGATTATCTTCTGGACGGGGACGAGGACTACGCGTTCCTCTCCTCGGCGGCGCTCCTCGGCTCCCGCGAAGGCTTCATCGGCCCCACGCTCCTCGTGAACGAAGGTTCGGTCGAAGGCCCACGCCACGGAGCTGTCGGCGCGATCGACGTGCGGGGCGAAACCGTCACCGAGCTTCCGTGGCTGGGCCACTTCCGCCACGGCGGAACGACCGTGCTACGGCATTCCTCCGGCAAGCTCGTCGCGATCGAGACGGAAGCCGGATCTCCCGGATACTCACAGCTCTGGATGTACGTCGCAAACAGCGACTCCGATCTTCTCTCGGGGCGCGGGCGCCTGTACGTGCTCCGCGCCGACGCGCCCTCCTTCGGGCCGAACACCGGGTACGCCTCGATGGCCTCTCGCAACCGTCCCCTCTCGGGGCGGTTCATTCCCTGCGACAATCCCGACCTCCTCCCCGCCGTGCGCCGGCCGGCCGAGCTGGAGGCGCGCGCACTGGGCCTGGGCAGCCTCGGTTTCGTCCGACTCCAAGATTCTGCCGTCGATCCGGACCGGTCGGACGCGTTCTACTTCACCGACACTGGCGCCCCCTCGCCCGCCGATCCCTCGACGGGCCGCCCCGTGACGGGAAACGGGCGCCTCTATCGCGCGGAGCTGGACCCGATCGACCCCACGCGGCTCACGCGGCTCGAAGTGATCCTGGATGGAGATGAAGGGGACGACATTTTCCGCCCGGACAACATCGCGACGAACAGCGACGGCATCATGATCCAGGAGGATCCCGGCGCGCGCGGGCTCCACCCGGCCCGCATTCTCCGCTACGACACGCTCACCCGCCAGCTCGAGCCGGTCGCGGAGTGCGCGGAGCGGGATGCGCAGGGGCGTCTCGTGCCTCAGGGGACCGGAGGGGCGTGGAAGTCGACCGGGATCATCGACGCGAGCGAGATGTTCGGGGATGGATCGTGGCTCGTCGCGGTGCAGGCGCCGACCGTGTGGACGAAGTCTTTCCGCGGAAGCGCGGGGGGCGGACAGCTACTCCTGCTGCGCGCGCCGAGGCGGCGGCCCTGAGTTACCGAAGCACCACGATCCGGCGTGTCACTGTCGCACCGGCCGTCAGCCTGACGAAGTAGGCGCCGGAGGCGACGGGGCGACCGTTTCGGTCCCGGCCGTCCCACGTGAGGTCGTGCCACCCGGCAGCGCGACGCTCAGTCGACACGCGCGCGACGAGCTTCCCGGCCAGGTCGAAGACCGACAATTCCGCCGGGCCCTCGCGCGGTAATCCCAGGCGGATCCGGACCGCTCCGGGCGAAGGGTTGGTAACGGGCCGGTCCAGGGCCACAAGACGTGGCGCCGCTTCCGCCGCGGCCGGCGACTCCATCCCCGGCCCCGCCTGCCTGCCTCCCCGCCTCCAAAGCATCTCGCCGGTGGCCCGGCTGATG